>JBLHWY010000092.1:0-25231 GCA_047629195.1 Candidatus Azotimanducaceae bacterium | reverse complement strand
CAGCATCGCCCGTTTGTTTTCCAGGTCAATTTTTTCGATACGTACGCCGCACCTCAAATCAAGATTCAGTGCGGCATATGCGCCCCGTGCGAGTAGATCTTGCTTGGAGCATTGACCCGACAAAAAGTCGGGCAACAATACGCGATTATAGCCAAAAGTTTGTTCCGCACTGATAACGGTCACCGAACCAGAATAGCAATGCCTAGCCAAGCCTTCCAACAAGCGTGCAGTAGCCATACCGCCACCCACAATTAACAGATCAGACTCCATAGGCCTATGCTGCTTCCGATTGCTTGAGCGACAGCGATGTCGGCGTCGCTACACTTCCATCAGCTAGCGCATCAGCAGGGTTATGCTCAGCGTAGAGGAAGTCCAACACCAATTTTCGGCAATGATTATATTTTTGGTCTTCAGCCAGTGCGACCCGGTTTCTAGGCCGTGGCAAATCCACCTCTACAATTTGACCAATGGTCGCGGCCGGTCCATTCGTCATCATGACGATTCGATCTGATAACAATACGGCTTCGTCCACATCGTGCGTAATCATAATCACGGTATTACCCAGCTCTCGATGAATCGCCATGGTGCTGTTTTGCAGTTGCGCTCGGGTTAAGGCATCCAATGCGCCAAATGGTTCGTCCATCAACAGCACCTTGGGTTGCATCGCTAACGCACGTGCAATACCGACGCGCTGTTTCATACCACCAGAAATTTCAGCGGGCAGTTTGTTTTTTGCATGGTCCATATTGACCAGCTCCAAGTTATGCATGATCCAACGACGCATTTCGGCTTTCGACTTTTGCCCCTTAAAAACAGCTTTTACGGCAAGTTCAACATTGCCATAAACGCTTAGCCATGGCATCAGCGCATGATTTTGAAAAACCACTGCGCGATCAGGACCAGGGTCTCGAATTTCACGACCTTCTAAAATAACGCCGCCGCTGGTTGCATCGGTAAGACCCGCGACAATATTCAGCACTGTCGACTTGCCGCATCCCGAATGACCAATGAGCGAGACAAACTCACCTTCCTGTATTTTCAGATCAACATTACGCAACGCTTCAAATTCTCCTGAATCTGTCGAGAAGGTTTTGTTGATCTGACTGATATCTAAAAATTTATTCACAATAATTCCTTTATCTGAGAAGCGCTTGCTTATCCCAACTTAGTTGGCCTTGGGCGAACAACATGACCCGGTCCAGTAGAAACCCAATAAACCCAATGGTCAGCACAGCCACCATGATTCGGGCCAATGAGTCACTTGAGCCATTTTGAAACTCGTCCCAGATGAATTTTCCTAAACCTGGATTTTGAGCGAGCATTTCTGCAGCAATCAGCACCATCCAGCCGGTGGCTAAAGATAGGCGTAGGCCAGTGAAGATCATGGGTAATGAAGAGGGCAGGACAATTTTTATGACGTTAGTCATTGGCGATAGTTTGATCACCTTGCCGACATTCACCAGTTCCCGATCAAGCGCCGCGACGCCGACAGTCGTGTTAATCACGGTAGGCCAAAGGCAACAGAGTGCAACGGTGATCGCCGAGGTTAGAAAAGACTTCTGAAACATTGGGTCTTCAGAGACATAAACAGCAGACACCACCATGGTAACAAGTGGCAGCCATGCCAGTGGCGATACCGGTTTGAATATCTGGATAACGGGATTGAGCGCTTGATAGATTTTCTCGCTAAGCCCGCAAATCACACCAAGCGGCACGGCAATAACCGAGGCGACAAAGAACCCGAACAGCACGGTATAAAGGCTTGTGAAAATCTGGTCTAGAAAAGTCGCCTTACCGGTATAGTCGCGCGTTTTGACTTGTGCTGCTGGATTCTTAGCGAGCTTTTTAGCGTTCTTTATTTCCTGACGTTGGTAAAACTCTGTTTCTTTCTGCCGTTGTTCGACGTGTTCGCCTTGTAGCGAAATGACCTGTTCTAACACCTGCGAAGGACCTGGAAACTGCCCCAGTGACGTGTTCACGTTCACCGCAAGCAGGTGCCAGGCAAATAGAAACGCCACGATGCCTAGCGTGGGTAGCAAACCAGTTTCCAGCACTTTTGACGCAGAGCCTAACAACCGTGTATATAAAAGTTCAGTTAGACTCACAGAACATCGTCCTTCAAGCCAATCGTCAACGACTTCAGATAGTCATTTGGTTTCGAGCCGTCGTAGCTAACCTTGTCAATGAATTCTGTTTGAACAGGTTTAAAACCCGACTCGGTAGCGAAGTCTGGGAAGTCACCCGCCACCATATGCCCGTCGGCAATTAGCTCAAGTGCTGCTTGCTTGTAGATCTCTGGTTGATAAACGTCTTTCGCGACCTGCTTATACCAGGCATCGGATTTAGGTTCGGAAATTTGTCCCCAACGTCGCATTTGCGTGAGGTACCAGATCGCGTCGGAATAATAGGGGTAGGTTGCGTTGTAGCGAAAAAAGACATTGAAGTCCGGCACGTCACGCTTGTCACCCTTCTCATATTCGAAGGTACCGGTCATGGAATTGGCAATCACTTCTTCATCGGCGCCAACATATTCACTTCGAGATAGGATTTTTACGGCTTCAACTCGATTCTCATTGTTATTTTCATCCAACCATTTAGCTGCCCGCAGTAATGCCTTAACGATGCGTACAGTCGTATTCGGATACTTTTCGGTAAATTCTTTGGTCATGCCAAAGACCTTCTCTGGATTGTCTTTCCAAATTTCGTAATCCGTAATGACAGGAACGCCGATACCCTTAAAAACTGCTTGCTGGTTCCAGGGTTCGCCAACGCAATAGCCATCAATGGTGCCGGCTTCTAGGGTCGCTGGCATTTGCGGCGGTGGCGTGACTGACAACAACACTTCCGCATCAATCTGACCGCTCGTGTCACCCTTGTGAGGCGCGTAGTAACCTGGGTGAATACCGCCAGCGGCTAACCAATAACGAAGTTCATAGTTGTGAGTTGATACCGGAAAGACCATGCCCATCTTGAACGACTTGCCGTCGTCAGCGTAACTTTCGACGACAGGCTTTAAATACTCTGCGCCAATCGGATGAACCGTTCTGCCATCGGTCATTTTCGGGATGTTTTTCTTCATTGCCTCCCAAACAGCGTTAGACACGGTGATGCCATTGCCATTGAGGTCCATGGAAAACGGCGTCACTATATCGGCTTTCGTGCCAAACCCTATCGTTGCTGCAAGAGGTTGCCCAGCAAGCATATGGGCACCATCTAGCTGACCATCTATCACGCCGTCTAGTAGCACCTTCCAATTCGCCTGAGCCTCAATCTTGACGTACAAATCCTCGTCTTCGAAATAGCCATTTTCATAAGCAATGGCAATCGGTGCCATATCGGTTAACTTAATAAAGCCAAAGGTTAATTCGTCTTTCTCCGGCTCGCCGACTCCCGCGATAGCGGGTACGGAGGTGAGAGAAAGCGCCATAACTAACGATTTAACAATAGCGAGAGCTGACTGCGTTGGTTTGTGCATCAAATATTCATCCTGTTGTCGCGTTTTCCAACTCCAGAAACCAAAAACGCCCGCAACGATGTTAGCCATCATTTGCGAGCGTCATTGCCCTAGTGTTGCTTATTGATACTTGTACTTGTACTTGTACTTATACTTATACTTAGACATATACAAAAGTCATGCCAGAAATCGTTTATCGAAAACTATCGAATTTGCAGGTATCTGGAGCGTTTGATGGAACATGACGAGATGCTTGCGAACCAAGAGGGTGCGTTCTGTATGGCCAACGTGTGAATTTGGTGCGAATTAGCCGCCGGGCGCGTTGGACAAATAGGCAACGGCCTCGTCATACAGTTGTGGCTTAAAGCAATTTTGTGCCAGCGCCAAGGCAACCTCTCCATCGGCAGGTTTACCCAGTAACTCTAGACTCTCAATCACGAGCGCCTTGGCCAGATCAACATCTGGTGCAGCAGTGACACCCAAATCGAAGCGATGAAAGTCTGGTATATGAACAGCAGTGCCACCTTTGTTCATGACGATTTGCCCCGTCAGCGAAGGTATAAGTGCCTGCTGATCAAGATCGAGGAAAGCGGCTGATGCCATTATCTCTGCAGCCTTCAGACGGTTGCCAGCGTCACCAAGCCATTCACCGGCCTGCATCAGGGCTAAACGTAAATTCAAATGAGAGACGGGATTGTTCTGATGCCACTGCTCCGTGACACACAACAATTTTTCCGGCGCGTCCTGCCATAAACGAGTGCCAATCGCGGCGATTACCCCGCTGCCCTGCTGGACGGCAATCGTGTTCCAGGGTTCACCGACACAATAGCCGTCGATCACGCCTGACTTCAAACTGTCTGCCATTTGCGAAGGTGGAATCACCAGCGTTGTGACATCATTGTCAGGATCGACACCACCCTGTTTTAACCATCGCCTCAACAGCAAATGGTGAGTAGAGAATGCGTGCACAATAGCAAAAGTTAGCTTGCGACCTTGTTGCGCGCTTATGGCCTTCACTACTGTGGCTGATAAGTCTGTACCAATACTGTCAGCATCGAGTAATTGTGCTGCAACAAGATCGTCTAACAGTTTGGCTGACAAAGTCACCGCATTGCCATTACGGGACAACACTAAACCGGTTATCAGCGTCACCCTAACCCCGCTAACGCCCATTGCGGTCATAGCAGGTAACGGAGCTAGCATTTGGGCTGCATCCAATACGCCAGACGCCAACTTGTCCCGAACATTTGCCCAGGAGACTTCTCGCTGTAAGGTCACCCGCAACCCATAATCGGCAAAGAACCCCATGGCTGCAGCGATAATCAGCGGAGCTGCATCGTTCAGCTGAAGATAGCCCAATTGAATGTGTTGCTTTTCGCCCATTTGCGGAATGCTTGCTGCGGTCATTTTTTTCCCCTATCGTACGCAGCCAAAATCCGCGCTGCGATCTGCTTCATCTTGAGTTGCTCGGACATGGCCATAGCACGGATCTTTTCGTAGGCATCCTGCTCAGTCAGGCCAAGTTGTGCCATCAAGACGGCTTTTGCCTGATCAACTGAATTTCGGTCTGCAAGGGCTGATCGAGTTGCATCAAGCTCGTTGCGTAATTTTTGGAAGGAGCGAAACTGCGCCATCGCAACGTCAATAGCTGGTTTTACGCTATCTGCCTGAATTTCACCCACCATGTAAGCGGTCACGCCAGCATCCACTGCGCGATTGATATAGTCAGGGTCTTCTTCCTGCGAAAACATGACGATCGCCGTCGGACTGTGAGCCGAGACAATCGAGAGGCTTTCCAATAAATCTCGACCGGGAGAATCCATCTCAATGACGATAATGTCCGGTTGATGCTCTGAGATCTGCCGCAACACACCCACATGATCAGACAATACAGAACAGGTTTGATAACCTTCCTGTTGCAGACAAGTCTCCAACCAGGCGCCCCGGTCAGGATTGTCGTCAACAAGCAAGACGCGAAGCGCTTTCATCTCTCGGTTTCACCACAGACAGTCGAATCGAAAATAATAGAACCTACATAGAGCGCTAGGCGCCTTAAATAACCAAATACGAACAGACATCAATCAGATATCAATCAAACATCAACCAAGAAGGATGCAATATCGACGCCAGCTTTACTGGACTACAATTTTAAAATAGTCGACAGCCAGAATTTGGTGGTATCGGTGGCGAAACCCTTCTCTTTGTAGTCTGCGAACTTGAACTGCAGTTTAAGATTTTTATTCAAGGCATAAGTCGCAATCAGATTGAGTTCTGATCCATAGTCCAGCCCACCCTCATTCGATTCAAACTCATGCCAGGTAGCCGCTAAAGCCACGGGACCCGCCTTACCCTTCACCCCGACATAAACATCTTCGATACCATTTGCCGGAGTGCCAAGAAACTTATCAGCCCAACCTTGAAATTTGTGCAGGGTGGCTAACGGCATCCGAAATGCGGCGACACCATCATCGCTACCAAGGACCTCATAACCAGCCGTGAGGCTCACAGCACCTACCGGTACCTCTACTTGTGCGAGATAGTAGGACGCATCAAAATCGAGCGGACTGTCGGCATAGTCAGACTGCGACGCAATCGTTGCCGTTAGCTTCACGGGGCCGACCGTTCCCTTATAACCGACGCCATAGGTCTCTGTAGAATTGGGTAGCCCATTATCATTTTCAAAGTCCAGTAAATAGCTGAAGCCTTCTAGCGAATGACCTTCAAGAAACGGCCAGATGACAGTTAGCAGATGGCTATCGCCATGCCAGTCAGCAGGTTGAGCGCCATCATCCGGTCCAAAAATACGATTAACATTCCAGACATAGGCATAGTCAACTTTGACTTTTGGGCCAGCTTTAAAATGTGTTCTGAGGGCGTCAAAGGTTTGTTCATTCTGACGCCAGCCGACGGCGCCAATAAACCTCTGCGAACCAATGTTAATACGCTGTCGGCCAAAGGTTGTGTTTACCGTTTCACCCGCATAATTTATGTAGCTTTGGTTCAGATCAAACCCCTCGGGGTCTGCAACCACCGGATAGTTACCCTTACCATTGTTGGTGGAGTTAAACCGCTCACTACCGATGATGGAAACATAGTCTGCCTCAAACCCAACACTCAGTTTAGAAACGGTGTCGGATTTCCATGAAAACCTGCTAAGCAGGGTAGACGCGCCCGCATCCTCGGCAATACCATCCTGACTCACGCCTTCAAACCGATAGCGCAGACTAATGGTCGGTTTTGTCTTCATTGCCTCGGCGACCTGTTGCAACTCAATCGCACTGATGGGCAATGAGGTAAGCACAGTGATCGCTACGATCAACATAAACTTGTATTGGTACTTCATGTTCTTTTCTCCAAAAAAAATGCCCGAGCTCAATTAAATGAGCTCAGGCATCGGTGCCGTGATGAATCAATGATGGTGCTAGTCTTCTCTACTTTACAATCAAGATCCATGCCAGTTCAACCAAACCCAACCAGGCTAGAAAATTCACGGCCTGTGGCGCAGTAACAATTATCAGCCGCCGCTGCGCGTTGAGAACACGCATCAACAAGGTGCGTCTGCTCAAGACTTCGGTTCATTATCGTGCGAGGACTAGCTACACCTTCTGAATTCCATCCTATGCCTTGCTTGTAGGCCTCGGTCTGCGATGAATATGGTGATATTCAAAATCAGGCTGTCGAATAAGGACCTGCTTAACGTCATCAGCGCCACCAGGAAGAAAAACCATCGCCGCCCGTCACCACTAAACCTGCAATGAGTAAATAGCAGAGTGATGACCTGAATATCGGCTATGCCCTGTAAGTGCTGGCTACGAAGAAGGATCTAAGTTCATGATCTGGACAAATACGCTAAGCCCGGTCGCCATGGTACTCTGAGCCCAAGAGAGCTCGCATCTGCTAGCAGAGAGCTAAAAGTATCGACCTTACGACAGCAGCAATGGGAATTGTCAATGAAGATTGAAGTAGAAACGAGAACCGAGCAGACAGAACACGGTTGGGCTGACCAGGATGGCTTTGTCGGCCCTTTCCGACCTGGCAACGGTCCCCGCAACGACCCACGCGGTGAATTTCCAACAGGGCCGAAAGTGGGCGCGCAAATGCCTAACATCCAATGCAGGGACGCAATTGGCGAGCCCTTTGATCTACATGCTAACCGCGGCGACGCACCTGCCCTGTTTATTTTTTTTCGTTCAGCTGTCTGGTGACCTCCTTGTCGCTCGCAACTCGTGCAGTTGCAGAACAGCATGCAAGCGTTTGACGCGGCTGGAATTCGGGTTTATGCGCTCAGCTACGATGAGCAAGAACCGCTTGCGGACTTTTCTGAGGCTTACAATATTACCTACAAATTATTGTCTGACCCTAAATCCGAGGTGATTCGCCAGTTTGGTATTTTAAACACGATCATTCCCGAAGACGATCACCCGTGGTTTGGTATTCCGTACCCAGGCACTTATCTGCTCGATTCCACAGGTACCATTACTCACAAATTTTTTGAGAACAACTTGGCAGTTCGAGTTGGGCCAGAACAATTGCTAAGGGCGTTTCGTGGTGAAACCTTGGCTGAGTTAGCAATGCCGACCATTGAAAGCGCGCCAGAAAAAGTAACCGCAAGTATATTTCTAGAAGGCGAAACACTTGCCTTAAGCGTGCAGCGCGAGCTTGTCGCTCGCATCAGCGTACCCACTGGCTCACACCTTTACGCGAGCCCCGCGCCACAAGGCATGGTTGCCGTTAATATTAAATTGGATGCAAACCCGTTGCTGGTATTACGAGACATTGTACGCCCCTCAAGCGAAACTCATTCACTTAGCGGTACTGCTGAAACTTTTGAAGTGCATCATGGGCAGGTAGAGCTAAGGCTGCCCATCACAATCAATGGGGCCGTGACTAGAGGCGGCGGACCGAACGAAGTCTTGATTGCTGGTTCATTACACTGGCAATCCTGTAACGATGAGGTATGCGACTTGCCCGCCACCCAGCGCTTTGAACTAACAGTTCCGGTTGACGGACCGGTGTTACCCCAAATAGGCGTGCCCGATGACAAACGGACAATTGAGCCTCGCGCGGGCGAACACTTCCAACAGATGATCCACAGGCACAAAAAATAAACACGCCCAACCCAGGTTCAACACGAGCGAGGATCACAGCCAATTCAATGCAGGAGAACGATGAGTGAGCAGCAACAATCAATACACTATGTATGGTGGTGAGATTTCCTGGTATAGCGGAAAACTAAGGGCTTACCTGCGCTACAAAGATGTACCTTATCAGGAGTTACCGTCAGGTCGCGAAGTGTACAAAACCATTATTCTGCCGCGAGTTGGTTGGCCCGTCATCCCCATCGTTATTACACCGGACGATGAGGTGCTGCAAGACACCAGCGATATCATTGATGAATTAGAACGACGTTTTGTACAAGCGCCCGTGTTGCCATTAGGACCGAGGCAAAAAGTGTTGTCCTTGATGTTAGAGGTTTACGGCGATGAATGGCTCGGGCTACCGGCGATGCATTACCGTTGGAATCACAATACCGAATGGATTATTCAACAGTTTGGTCAGCTTACACGGCCAGATCTAGACAAGGCCGCGCAACGCGAAGCTGGCGAACGGGCGTGCAAGCCGTTTCGTGGTTCGCTACCTTTTCTTGGCGTCACGGTCGAAACAGAAGCGGCCGTCGAGGCAAGCTACGAGGCTTTGCTCACTGACCTGGACGCGCACTTAGCCAAGGTCGAGTTCCTGTTTGGCTCCCGACCCTCCATTGGTGACTACGGTTTGATTGGACCGTTGTATGCCCATCTTTACCGAGACCCTGCGTCGGGTGCTTTAATGAAACGAATTGCCCCCAATGTCGTCGCTTGGGTACTTCGGATGATGGAGCCTGATCCGCTCGCGGGTGAGTTTTTGCCAGATGATGAGATCCCCCAAACGTTGCTACCCATTTTACAGCGTATGGTCGACGAGCAACTGCCAGTTATTCATTCGAGCATTGATGCGATAGACGAATGGCTCAGCGCAAACCCCGACGAACAAGCGTTACCGAGATCCATTGGCGAGCATGCGTTTCGGATTGCCGTTGGCACCGAAGCCGAGGTTACTGGTGAACGGATGATCTTTCCGTTTGTGCAATGGATGTGGCAACGCCCTTATGATGCTTACCACGCTTTGTCTGCGGCAGATAAAACGCAGGTGCAGGACGTGTTAGCCCAGTTAAATGCGGCAAACGCGTTTGAAGTGCCAGTGCAGCAACGGGTGGAGCGGCGAAATTTCAAATTAATGCGGGCGTAGGTACAAGAATAAATCTGGCGCTTTTTTAGTGCGAATATTGCGCCAGTAAAAAATCACAGCCTACGGATGGGCCCAGCGTAAGGTGCCGGCATCATCGTCCTGCTACTGGAAGCTAGCCAGGCTTGGATGCTTGCAAATATCTTTTAGACCTTAGTCTTGCAGCGGTATTGTTTAACTCAAAAAGTAGAACAGAGAGCCAATTATGCAGAGGTGGCGGCGTAGCGCAAAGATGAACAAATGGAAAACACAACTCACAGATTGCTACGACTGCGGAGAGGCTCCGGCTCAAAGATCTCATGCTGCGCAAGCATATATCGAATACTGTGTTCTAGTTTGCCACCAGCAAAACCCTCTGCGAGTTTACCGTCTTTAAACAAGGCAGCAGTTGGTAAAGTCTTGACGCCGTACTCCAATTTCAAGTTTGGATTTCTATCTATATCAATCTTCGCGAACAAAAAGGCGCCCTGATACTCTTCTGCCATTGTCGCAAGCAGCGGTGTCAGATGCTGGCAAGATGGACACCAGTGAGCATAAAACCCCACCAAAACCGGTGTCTGCTTCGATGTCTTCAAAACATATTCAACAAAGTTTTTTTCGGAGACTTCTTTCTCGAATTTGCTGCCGACGGTTAATATCCGGGCGGTTTTCTTTTTGCTTGATAGCAAAAAAAACACAACCGCTAGAAGCCCAATCAGGGCTAAAACTATGTGCATACTACTCTCTCAGGTTATGCTCGATTCTTCAGCAAAGAATTCTTAACGTATATCTTTTCATCTCGGAAAGTAAAAAGATCACAACCATTTACTTCTAATTTCGTACCATCGGATCTGGTACCAACAAAAGTCCATTCTGAACATCCTCGATCGCCGGCAATGAAGTGAGTTCCATTTTCGAATCGAACATCAGGCAAGTCTGTCCAGACTTCGATAAATCGTTTTCGCACGTCTGCAAAACCTGAATACCGCGTGCCGTATTTCTCGCGACCACCACCTGTTTCGAATATGCAATCTTCTGTGTGATAGGCCATGATCTGCTCGATATCGTGTGCATTCCAGGCATCGGAATATGCTCGCAAGTCCTTGTCATTCATCAGCTTATGCTCAGTTTTTTATTGCTATCATTTCGACAGGGGCCAGTCGCTCACTTGTGATATTGGTCATCAGATTTTGTATCTTTTGAGCGGTGCTCTGCTGCATGAGGGTGTGCAACCCCAAAGGAGGGGGACCACCACTCGATTCATTGTTTGACTTTATTCGTTTGAAAAATTCCAATGCAAAGTCACGCCGTGAGTTTTTTGATGCGATAGTGAACCCAGCATTGCATAAAGCCTGCTTATATTCATCGGGCGACGCAAGCTTACTGGTACCGCTATCCGTAGCCCAGGGCACTGGATATAATATTTCACCCTCACTCAGCAGCATAACATCATAGACACCAAACGCAGCGCCAGGCTTCAACACCCTCGCAACCTCTGAAAAAAGTGCCTGCTTATCATCAATGTTCATACCAACATGAAGCATGTATCCACCGTCAAACTGACGACTCTCAAAAGGCATAGATAGCGCACTGCCCTGTTTGAGTATCACTCGATCCTGTAAATTCAACCAGCGACACAGCACTTTACCCGTCTCCACGTATTCAGCAGTCAGATCAATGCCGGTAACATGGATATCGCTTTTGGTCGCAACATATCTCGCCGCACCACCCAACCCACACCCCACATCCAACACCCCACATCCAACACAAGGCTGTGCTCTAAAAAATCCAATTGTTCGAGCAAGTGGTTTGTCGCGGCTTGACCACCAGTATGGAATTCATCAACTGGCGCCAAATCTTCAATCGTTACCGTCGAGGTGGTTTTACCGAGTGCAGGCAGAGATACTTCAATCGCCTTCAACAACTCTCCATGTAGATAGTGATCGGATACAGCTTTTTCATAAGACATTTTCAAATGCTCTCATTGAGGCTTATGTGAACTTGCGCACTTTTAGTTCGCTACCAGTGTGTCATGCTTCTATTAACCCCTCGAATCAGTTGTTTTACTAAAATAGGGCGCGCCCTTAGGGTTAAAAAAACCAAAATCTTTCGCAGGATACGGATTATTACGACCAATAAGGTGCGCAAATCTCGGTGGATTCCGTGCAACCACTTCATCGCTTATCACCGCATTTAGATCTTCCTGTGGCCTGACGTACATACGATTGAAATACACCGTCATGCCAACCCGTACACCCGGCAGAGTCCGCGCCCCTGCGCTGTGCCAAAGATTCCCGTTAAAGACAATGACCGAACCTTTTTTTGCTTCGACAGGTATCGCATTTTTCATCGCGCCCGGCGCTGGACTCGTTCGACGTTTGTGCGACCCTGGGATGACAAGCGTAGCGCCTGATTCGAGACTAAAATCATCCGTTACCCACATCATATTGGAAGCTGCAGGCGCTTCTGGGATAGGATCAGGCATCATGGGTGTATCAGTGTGCATACCCTGGGGAGGGTCACCTTCACCTCTGACGTGACCGTGATTACTACTTATCTGGCAACTCTCACCCATGAGCCATGTGATCAGCGCAAGCGGTTTCTCTGCCATAACAGCTTCTTCAAATATTTTGCCTCTTGCAAGCAGCCAGGTGACTAGATAACTATTCCCATTTCGACCCGAGAGCGGCACACGATGTCCTGCTACCCTGTCTTGTTCACCCAGCCTCAAAATCGTTTCCCGGAGTTCGTCGAAGAACGATAGTGGCTTCACATCTTCAAGAATAGTGTATCCATAAAGTTCTAGATCGAGCACATTACGTTCTAGCCCGAGACGGAGGATCTGGTCTCGCATTCGGTCTAATCGTTGATGCCGTTCAATTTCATTGTGGTGCCGAGTATCTGGCTGAGTTTCAGCAGACGCGCTATCCATTGATTGATTCTGGCTTGTCATCGATTGTCTCCTCTCTAATTACAAGTTACATAAATTCGCACAAACATATCACCGTACCAATCGATTATTCTGTGTTGAATAATTATCGGCCATACTTTTCACAAGCACACAATCGGAGCCTGCAGATTTGATGATGCTCCATCCGAGATTTTGATAGAGCCTGGGGAACTCGGTCAGAACGAACAACTCTTTAAGTTTAAACTTTTCTGCTTCCACTTCTGCTGCTCGAACAAGGTTGGAGCCGTGGCCTTCACCCCGATACTCGGGCTCTACTAACAACGCATTTATCCACACACTGATAACTTCGCGAGTGGGATGGCTAAAAGTTGAAAATGCGAGGCCACCAGCGAGTCCGGCCTGTTGATCGAGTAAAATTAATGGAAACGGTACCGCTATGTTTGCGTGCGAACCTTCAAACGGATCAATATTGCCCCATTCTAATTCAAGCCTCGCTCGGAGTACTTCTGCGTCGTAAGAATGGATGCCGGCACTTTTAATCTCAAACATTTCTTTTCTCTTAAAGAAAAATCACCCTAAGTTGCGACCCCTATTTCTCTTAGTGCTGACGAGATGACTCTAGCAGAAGACCTAAGCAGCATAACAACCAACACCATAGCGACGACCATATCCGGCCAGCCCGCATCGAATAGCCAGACAGCTCCGGCTGCAATAAAAACTGAAATGTTGGTCGCAATATCATTACGTGAACACTCCCAAACAGAGCTCATATTAATATCTTCATTACGGTGCCGCCACAACAAACCTAAACAGATTGAATTCGCGGCCAGTGCCACGAGACTAAAAATCCCCATGAGACCAAAAATCGGCACTTCTGGCTCAACAAATTTGTAAGCGACCTGTCCCGCCACCAGCAGCGCAGCGACCAAAATCAACGACCCTTTGAATAGAGCAACTCTAGCCTTAGCTGCGATGCTGCCAGCCACGACCATGAGACTTAAGCCATAAGTCATCGCGTCTCCCAAATTGTCTAGACTATCGGCAAACAGAGCCGTCGATTTTGCGAACTGCGCAGCAATCACAATCACGACGAACATCACAGCATTGATCACCAGCACCGCTTGCAAAGTTCCACGTTGGTTTTCCCTCAACGCATCGGCGGCACAACTGTCATCACAACAACCCAATTGCAATCTCCTAACAAAATTTGATTATATTAATTTTTACACTTTTTTGAATTTTTTTTCAAAAATCTAATTATTAAAACCTTGATTCTAAAAATTCTGATTCTAAAAAAATTACTTAGAGCTTTTTGCGACGAGCCCCGCAATAGGTAGTCGGCGTCAGTTATAGCTCTACTCAACTAGCGGTTTTATCATAGGTAATCGCAGCAAACAAATTACCTTCTGGGTCATGGAATTTGGCAACCCAACCAACGTCCGGAATGGCTGTTTTTGGCATTAACGTTTTTCCACCTGCAGCTTCAACAGCACGCACAGTTTCCTCCACATCATCGACAGTAATAGAACATTCAAAGCCATAGATCTCCTTCGAATCAGGGTTGTATCTTCGGCCAGAAATCGCGCCGATGACACTACCGTCTGCGGCAGTTATCTGACAAAATTCTTCTGCTCCTGAATAGGAACTACACTTCCAATCAAAAACCTCCTCATAGAAAGCTTTAGATTTTTCTGTATCAGAAGAGTGAATATCAAAATGTGCTAGTTTGTTCATGCTATCTCCTAGTTTTTCGTAAAGGAAATTGGCTCGGCTAAATATCTACACTCGCAACTTATCTAAAAAACCAGTCTCGGCGTTCACCCACCAATAATTACCATCTTGATCAGTTGCCGCAAAGCTGTAAGCAATCATGCTCTCTTCTAGTTCCTGAGTGATGTTCACACCAGCCGCGACAGCGCGCTGGTAAATCTCATCTACTAGAATTCTATCCTCGACTCGAAGCGAAATGCCGCTTGGACCTATACGCCTTCCGTTTGAAATATTGATCGAGACCTTTCCCCTACCCCAGTTGAGCTCACCGTGTTCAATTTGACCTTCTTCACTTGATGCTCGCCAAGACTCTCTCATATCAAAGGCTGCTATAGCCCAGTCCAATAGTGCACCAACATCATCACTCCAGATCAGAGGATAGATCTCTGACTTAACCCCTTCGGATGTATTCATGTGTTGCTTCCTTCGTTTCTGTTTTTAACTAACACTGCACACTATTTGCCAATTAACGCCATAATAAATGAAGGCATGGGAATTCTGCGGCCGGTATTCCTATCAAAGAACGTTAACACATAGCTTGCCTCGATCAAGATGCTGTGATCCCGAGCATCGGTCACTGCATGTTGCATTATTAAAGAACTTTCACTGTGACCTCGCATGCAACTTTGAATGACAATAGGGGTACCCAACCTAGCGGCACGATGAAACTTGAGCTGGAACATAGCGGCGCCCCCGGCAATACTATGTTTGATCATGACGTCTCGATTGGCTCCTAGCGCATTTTGAACAGCCCAAAGACCGCGGGTCATCTTGTCCCAAAGCGCTCGAGTAGAGAGGTTTGAAAACACATCGACCTCCATTGGCTCAACCGTACCACGGTATGACTCGATGGGACCCCAAACCACATCGCCGATTGGGATATCGCGCAAATCCATATTCAGGTTATCCGCAAGGTGACTAACCCTCACACGCTCAACCTCAACCTCATCAAGTTCCAACTCAATTTCTCGCTGAAATTGGCAAATCAATTTATTATCCTGAACACGAACTATTTCGCCAGATATAACCCAGCGATCACGGTCAACCTTCTCAATATCACAACGAACAAATGCTGTATCCCCAGGGTGCAATTCAGCAATGAAACGCACCTTTTCGCGTTGGACGACCATGTTCTCTGTGCTTGCTACGCCAAGTAACGATGCAACGTTACGACAAGCATCGGTCGCTGATTGTGCAAAATGTTGAATATTGACATGTCCTGCCTGACCACGATGGCGGGCAGTGAAGTGGCGTAAGAGTATACTTTCCCGAACCAACTCACTTTCGTGATCATGCTCTTTATCACGATCTCCAACACCATCAGCAGCGGAGGTCTTGATCGAATTCGCGTTTGCAAGGACAGTACTTACCGTTTCATCTGATGCTTTAATTAGCAGCTTTACCTGAGCTGAGGCAACTGTTTCACCATTGGGCCAATAATGCAGACGCATTTCCAATTCAAGATACTGGTGATTCATCTCATGTAACTGACAATAAACTGAGACGCCGCGATTAGCTAAACACGCCTCGCGGGTTTCGATGATGAGCGAACCGGAAAAAGAGAAAATTTCTGCCACCTGTTTTTGGGTAAAGCCAAGAAGCGCTAATTGGGTCATCACACCATCTTCAAATAAACGCGTGACTACATGGGGGTAGGCAATACCCAATCCATTGCATTCCTCCGCTTGGATAACATTCTGAACAACCAAGCTACCTTTTATTCCTTCGGCAGGTTGACCAGAACACATCAGGCCATAGGTTTCCACATCCTCAAACTTACCCCACTTTTTGACATGCGCTCGCAAAGATCCTTCATGGCTAAAGCCAATCTTTCTCAAAACGCGACCCGATGGCTGATTTCGCGACATGTGCCGTGCGTGCAAACGGGCAAGTCCAAGAACGGTAAAGGCATAATCTGCCACCAACAAGCCTGCCTCTGTGCAAATACCTTCACCCCAAAAAGGCACACCTATCCAGTATCCCAGCTCAGCCTGATGGTCTTTTTCAATCGACATGAGGCTAATTCCACCAACCAGCCTCATATTTGATTTCAGCACAATGGCAAATGTCACTCCCTCGCCATCGTGAAACACAGTTCCTAGCCGCTTTATCCATTCCTCAGCTAGGCCATTTTCATAAGGGTGCGGAATATTTTGCGTTGTATCTGCTACCTCAAAAGCACCTGCGAGCCGTTGCACTTCTGCAGCATCAGATGCAATAAGCCCTCGTAAAATAAGTCGTTCTGATTCAATCACGGGAATACTCATTCTCGAAGTACACCATGCCCAATGTTTGCACAAATTTGAATAACGTCGCCGGCCAACTGTTGCACACCTACCACTGCCAGACCTGATTCGTCGAGCAATAGGGAAAACTGTTCAAGGCTCCAGATTCGTCTTGACCATGGCCTGTCAATGGCCTCTACACTGCCATCAAGACCAACATGTTCATACCGTAAATTCATGATCACGTTGCGACCATCTTCGCCGGACACAATCGAGGTTATGCCTACACGGAAGGTAATACCAGCATCTTGTTTTTCCTTGAAATGCCCGATGTACTTTCGAAGCATATCAACATCAGGAATATCCAGATCAAACATCACAGTTCCACCAGGCGCTAAACACCTAACGATAGACTCTAGCGTCTTGCACAGATCATCATCATTGGTTAATAGGGTAATGCTACCGTTCGCAACATAAACCGAGCGGAATTTCCTCTCTAGCTGAAACTGCTGCATCATGCTGTGATGGAGATTAACAACTACGCCCCGATCTCGAGCGGCAACCGCGCAAAGCTTTAACATGTCTTTTGAAGAATCCAATCCCTCAACATCTAGCCCAGCTTCAAGCAGGTCGAGTAGAGGTAATCCAGTACCGCAGCATATCTCCAGTGCTGGCTCGCCATGGTCCCGTACAAACCGAATAAAACGCGCAGAATCGGTTATGCCACCCGCTAACGGCTCATATAGCTCCGCGACTAGCCCAGTGTAGAAATCTGATGGCTCGTTCATAGCCAATTCTCTATGTCCATTGCCAACGTCTATGCCTCTGTCACTTATTTAACGTCTATAACTTCTAGCTGCCAAAACTTTCTTCTCATTCTACACTTCGGGGGGGCTTCGACTAAAGAGCAACGCCCACAGCGGCCCAAAGACGCCCCACATAACAACAATCGCAAACGACAAGGTGAGCCACGAGTCTAGCTCTAGGCTTCTTACGGGGTCGTCAATATAGGCGATAGCAACGAGAACCAAACTCAACGTGACAGCAGCAGCTAGCACGCATCTACGCCACCAGATGAGCTCATAGCGCACAAGTGCCCAGCCATGGGTTGGTGCTTCCGGCTGTGGCTCACCATCTGCAAATCTATGCGCGAACCATACATCAGCCCAGGTAATACTTGAATGTCCAAAGCCGACGGAGAAACCAATGTACGCGGCGGCAAGACCATGCATAAAGGTCGCTTTAGCTCCCTGCCCAAGGTCAACCATTGTCACTGCAAGAAGCACCACATCGATTAGTGGAACACTCAGCAATAGAATAACGCTTAGTCTTTGTAACCCTAAAATATAGCGGGCGATAAGTCCGAGTATGAGAACCGCCCAAAAGCCGATCTCACAACCAATTATTAAAGCTAAAAGGAAGCTCTCTCTCATCGTACCTTTCCATGTTGTACTTCAAGACAAGTGTACTAGCGAACACCGAGCCCAACGATCAATAAAGTTTGCATATATGATCATCTTATTCGCGTAATTTTAGTATCGAGAGTACGACGACCAATCGGGTGAACCATATGAGCGGGGTCTAAACCAGCAATTATTTGTTCCGGCTAGACCGACTCATCATTGTTCTTTGCAAAGTCCCGAGCAATTATTATACGAAGCACCTCGATATCAACGTCATCAAGCTTGTTGATATAGAGGTACGCGATTGATTTTTTGTGTTTACCCAAAGCAGCAAAAAGTGACTCGGCACCTTTAATTTATCACCAACATAAAAAACAATGTTCGCTTTACCCGGCGAATAAGAAGCGGCAGGTACGGTACCCTCAAGCCCGCAATCATGTTTGTAATGGTGTGCCAAAACCAATAATTGAAGGCCCCCACATCACTGGCGCCAAACGGGTTATTTTCTTGTATATACCGAGTGCGGTCAGGGCGTCCATTCGAAGCCGAGGATTATCGATCTCATCAATGAAAACCTCAACTGGTATCGACGTATGCTTATTCATATTTTCAGTCACTATTACTCCTTGATACCCAAGCTTTGATAATTCAGCTTATTAAGTGACTCTGAATAAAATTCCCGCCCATACTCTTCTTCCAAGAAGAAGAAATCTAACAACGATTTCCGCGGGTTCATCACCGGAACATATGCAAGGTCAGACGCACCTTCATACAAATAAAATAAACAGGGCTCTCACCGAACCCCGCCAGAGAAACTCCAACTCTTTCAAATTCGCTAAGGCTTTGTCGATGACGAGAGTGTGGGGCGAACTATATCAGGCAATACATCAGGTAACATAGGCTTACTGAAGAGAAGGTCGGGAGCTAAACTTACTTGCGCCTAATAGATCATTGGATGTATGAAAATAGACATATATCGCTGTTCAGCGAATTATCAAAACGCATTTGACAACTCTCTGATCAATTTTAGCGACAAGTCCTCAGGGGTTTCTGAGTCGGCTCGCTCGAATCGAATCTCCAGGCCAGAGGACACAATCTCAGCCCTGTCTAGGTATACATAAACCTTAATGTTGTTAATCGGAATGTCTGCTACGAAATATTTTTCATCCTCCCCCTTCTCTTCAAACATCACATCTGGAATAAATTTTGCTACCCCTCTACAGCATAAATTCTGAAACCGCGAAGTTCCAAATGCATCCATTTCAGCAAGCTGCTCCCACGACATGAGTATTTCTCAACTAGGTTTGATTCGGCAAATGGCAGCTACTAACATCAAGTGAAGTAGCCCGAATGCTCTTAAGACTGGATTATATAGACAAACAGGATGGCAGTTTACCACGTCCGTAAGAATAAAATGGACGACTTCAACCATATACTTGACCGCTACACGCTAGACATCAGCCACGTGGTTCAAAATAAATTCTGCCCGAGCATCGGGTCATGGAGATGGCCCAGTCATCCCGCGGGATCACGGCGGAAAACTTGTTTGTCGGCGGAGCTTGGTACCTTACGAGATATTTTGATTTTAACCAGTTATTAAAGTCACCATTCTCAAATTGCCCCAAGAAACCAAAGTTATATATTAGCCAGATCGTGCCTGGCTTATATACCGTTTTATAAACCCTGATAGCGTCTCCTGATTCAAACCAGTGAAAAGCCATGCCGGTTGAAATAAGATCAAATTTGCCCAAGCTTTCTAACAGCTTGAAGGATCCTAAATGAACATTTAGGCCAGCATTTTCGGCAAACCACAAATTAGCTTTCGAGCTATCAATACAAACCCGTTCTGTTGAGATAGATCGCGAGGCCGACAGACATGTCCGTTGGGACCCTGTGGGTTGTACAGCCGCAAATCGCGCAGCTATGAAACTCGACCCAAGGTTTGTGCCAAATGTATTTCCTCGTCGCGCCCTGCCCTTTTCCGAGAATCACCTGATCGAGAGAATAGTACGCACAAAGCACGCCATGCTTGCGGCAGATCAAACCACGGCACTCGAATACCTCCGTCGGCTAGTTGGATGACCACAGCTCCGCAATGGCGGGCAGCAGTGCTCATGATCCACGCTCTAGGCAAGCACGAAATCTACATGAGTGCACCCAACATACTGAGGACTGAACTCTTGCAAAGCGCTTCTTAACGTTTATGGCCATCAGGTGACGAACGACCTCTAACGGCGACAAACTACGGTCCCCATTGAAATCTTTCACTCTCAACATTCAAAACGCCCGTTTAAAATTAACAGCCAGCACAAATCCGAAAACTAAACATCTCCATGATTACTTTCCGCCAAGCTGTATTCACTTGAGCACTGGTATTGTAGACAACGTAAACACGTTGTTTTGTCTAATTCTGTGATATAGCATCCTAGGAAGAGAACCCTAGGAGCCAAATATTATGAGTGAACTCTTCAAGACATCAGATCAACCAGACGCCATCGAGTCTCCAGCTGTCTGGTACGGTCGCGACTTACAGCACGCGGACAATTGGCTCGAACAATTATCTGCTGAAGAAGTAGAAGAACTCTTAAGTGCGGTTAGAAGCGTAAATAAACGGGGTATTTCGATGTTGGAAATGAAAAGGGAAGACTTTCCTTTGCCAACCCTAACATACCGTTTTCAAAGGCTCGCCAATGATTTGAATCGTGGCCGCGGTTTTTGGCTGCTGCGAGGCCTGCCTATCGAAAACCTGACTGAACGTGATGCGGCTTTTGCCTATTGGGGAATCGGGCTGCACCTTGGGACGCCTGTCTCTCAAAATGCACGGGGACACCTGCTTGGTCACGTCACCGACGAAGGATTAGATTTCAAAAAAGATAGCAGCGCACGGGGTTATCAGACCCGCCTTAGACTTCCGTATCACACTGACAGCTCCGATGTCGTTGGCCTAATGTGCCTACGTCCCGCAAAAAATGGCGGTATAAGTTCCGTTGCCTCGACTACAAACGCATATAACGAGGTAAATAGAAGACGACCTGACCTCAAAGACCTTTGGTTCGCAGAATGGTATTCAGATCGGCGTAACGAACAGCTACCCGGCCAGGATCCATATTTTCTTACACGCTTGGCATCCTGGGATGGCGAATACCTGTCAATCAGATACGTCCGCAACTTCCTCGATTCGGCACAAAGACATGAGGGAGCGCCATCCTTAACCTTACGACAGACCGAATTCCTAGACCTCATCGATACCGTTGCGAATGAGCCCGGCTTCGCATTACAGATGGATTTTCGTCCGGGAGACATCCAATTTGTGTGTAACTATACAACGTTCCACTCACGCACCGCTTATGAAGACCATGACGATCACACACACAAACGTCATCTGCTAAGGCTCTGGCTAACCCTGCACGAAGGCCGCGCCATTCCAACTGGATTCGGTAGAGGACAGCAGACTGGAACTGCTGGCCGCGGAGGAATTCCGCCGGTCCCAGGGAAAGCTGACCCGCAGGCTGGAACCTATATCTAGACAGCAAGAGAAAACAAGAAAAAAGGGGACTGATCTGAATGGCACTTACTTAAGCTCGGTTTACTTCTAAACCAGTCTGTTCCGCGCCAGAAAATGCGTGCTTCATTTCCACCCGCTTACTTGACGGCCCTCCCCGAATGCGGTCCAGAACTAAACCTCGTTTGGTCAAGAGCCCCTGCGGGTCCGAACGCGGCCCGCTCCTAACACTGCTCTCCGCGTCAAGCTGATTCGCTCCTTGAGCACGGCACGCGTTCGGATGAAGCCCCATTCCCTGCCGCTACGATCATCGAGATAGCAATATTCGCGTCATTTGGAGCTTAAGTAAGTGTCATTCGGGACTGATCTATTTTAAGCATGAATAGGTTAGCCCCTTTTAAACTCAAACCGTTCCTAACTTAGTCTCCACGTTGTCAAAATCGCTATTTTGCTTTAAGTGCACCGGCACCCACTTGGAACTTTTCCAGCGCACCCATAATTTCAAGCAAACAATTATCTCTCAGCTTCTCTAACTCATCGATGGAAGCATCTCCCGCTTGCTCGGCGGTGCCAGCCACCATCTTGTCGATAAGACTATCCGTCAACTCAGGTGCTTCCAGCTTTGTCCAAGGGAGCTTTAATGCCGGGCCGAACTGTTCTAGCATGTGGCGCATACCATTTTCGCCACCAGCCAGATGAAAAGTCATGCAAGTACCCATGATGGCCCATCGTAAACCGGGACCATAGATAATCGCATCATCAAGTTCACCGGTTGTCGCTACATCATCATTCACCAAGTGCAATATCTCTCGCCACAAGGCTTCTTGTAGCCTGTCAGAAAGATAGCCTTCGATTTCTTTGCGCACGTGCAAGGGCTTCATACCTATTTCTGTATAGAAGTTTTTTGCAGCTTCAATCGTTCTCACCGCAGTCTGCTCACCACCGACTATTTCCACTAAGGGAAGCATATAAACAGGGTTGAACGGATGCGCGATGATAAGTCTTTGTGGAAATTGATAAACACTCTGTATTTCTGTTGGGAGCAGGCCTGAGGAACTAGATGCAATAATTGCATCCTCTTTCGCGTAACGTTCGATGTCTTTGTGTACTGTCTTTTTTACGTCTATATTTTCAGGTGCATTTTCTTGAATCAGATCAGCGTACTCACATGCTTCTTCTAATGAACTCGCGCAGGTAAGGTTCCCCAAACTGGCACCAGGTGCCAAACCCATTTTCTCAAGAATTGGCCAGCTGGCTTCAACTCTGCGAGCCAGGGTTTTAGCAAACCCTTCGACCGGGTCGAAGGCAATTACTTTTTTACCATGGGCAAGTAGACGTGACGCCCAGCCTGCGCCAATGACGCCAGTGCCAATAATCGCTACAATGTCAATACTCATCTATTTAACCCAAGCATGCTGCGAGCTTCATTGGGTGTAGCTATATCTGATCCCATTAACTCAATAATGCTTCGAGCTCGCTCTACTAACTGCGCATTAGTGGCGAGCACGCCTCGTGAAAGATAAAGATTGTCTTCAAGACCCACTCGTACGTGACCACCTAACAGCACCGACTGGGCGACCATCGGCATCTGCATTGCACCGACGCCGAAACTTGCCCAACGCGCACCTTCAGGCAGCTGATCTACCATTGCTTTCATACTAGTCGTAGTGGCCGGCGCTCCCCAGGCAATGCCTAAACAAAGCTGAATCATTGGGTTCGGCTCTAGTATGTCTTCCGTTAACATTTGGTTGACCAACCATAGCTGTCCTGTATCAAAAACTTCTAACTCAATTTTTACCCCTAGCGCCCGAATGCTCTTCGCACCTTCGCGCAGCATGTCTGGGGTTGAGATATAAACGAGATTACCGTCACCAAAATTGAATGAACCGCAGTCAAGAGTACAAATGTCGGGTAGTAATTCACGAACGTGAGATATTCTTTGCTCTGCTGATACCAAATCTGTCTCTTCGGTGAACGCCAGTGGCGTTTCACCTGGCCCAATATACAAATCCCCTCCCATGCCAGCGGTAAGATTAATAATCACGTCAGTTTCTGAATCTCTAATCCGGGCAACAACTTCACGGTAAAGCGCATCGTCTCTACTTGCGACTCCTGTCGCTGGGTCTCGAACATGACAATGAACAATTGCGGCACCAGCCTTGGCGGCTTCAATTGCACTTTCAGCAATTTGCGTTGGCGTAATGGGAAGACCCGGGTGCTTTGCAACCGTGTCCCCAGCACCCGTAATGGCGCAGGTGATAATGACTTGTTTGTTCATAAATCAATTGGTTCCGCTATTTGTTTATGTTCATTGTTTATGGGAATGGCCTATGGACAGTTAATTGAATAGGCAACTGGCGCATCCTTTGGTACAACGGAAACCCTTTCTCCGTATCGCGCATAACCAACATAATCCCTTATGGCCTGGTGTTGCACACTCCGGTTATCCCACATTACTAATGTGTTGGGGGTCCACTTAACCCGGCATTGGGTCCGCAAGTTGCTTTCAATAAAGTCATACAGCCCTTTTAGCACAGCAGCACTTTCCCATTTTGCCAGCTGCTCGATATGAGACGTGAAGCTCTTATTCACGTATAAAACCGGTTGTCCTGTATCAGGATGTTTGGTGATCACTGGATGACTTGCTTGCGCGTAAGTTTGTCCTACTTTTAATCTAATACCGTAATTCGCAAGATCTATTTCGCCGTCGTGAAAAGCGGTCTTGTCCGCAAGAAACGACTTCATCGCCGGCGACATTTCATTATAAATTTCACACATGTTGGTGAACATCGTATCGCCACCACCATTTTCAGGCGTCCTTGTGACATATAACAGGGAGGCCAATGGCGGGATCACCTCACAGGTAACATCGGCATGCCATGCCTCGCCGTTTGCCTGTTTGGCATCTGGCTTAACGTCAATCACGAAAAGCTCTTTGTCATCTTTAGTATTCATGCCATTACGTTTTGCCGGGTGAATATGAAGCTCACCAAAACGTCGGCCAAAATCTTTATGTTGGTCGCGGCTTAACTGCTGGTCGCGGAACACAAGCACATGATGTTTTGAGAATGCCGCCCTAATTTCAGCAAAAGCTTCATCAGTGAGATTGATTAAATCAGCACCTAAGATTTCCGCACCAATGTTTGGCGTTATTTCAACCGCTTGTATCGACATTTACAGTGCCTCCAAGTATTCAGGTATGCGAGCCCACGACGGCGCTTCGTCTGCCAGGTTGGTTCTTTCGGGTTTGAACAATTCAGAATCGTCTAAAGAGCCACCCGCTACACTTACGAGCCCAATTTCGAGCTGCACCCAGAGATTCGAACCACAGTTTTCACAGAAGTAACGTTTTACCGTTCGACCGGAACGCGCCACCGTGGCATAGAATTTGGGACTACCTTCGGTCGGTGAGAAATCGACTTGTTTGACGATATAGGCCGCGAAGGCATCTGAACCTGTGAAACTACGGCAGTCACTACAAAAGCACATGAGCTGGGTAACCGGCGCACCGGTAATCTCATATCTTGTTTCGCCGCAGCGGCAGCCTCCAGTTTGAACGTCTTTCATTAAAAACCTCTCAATTTGCTGCTTGTTGCCAGATTAGTGTACTTCTACAAGCCTATATGCCTGACTAATACCACGCGAGTCAAATTGACAAATAAATCAACGAGTGTATACATTGGGTTATAAAAAATGAGTGACGAG
>JBLHWY010000091.1:0-25271 GCA_047629195.1 Candidatus Azotimanducaceae bacterium | reverse complement strand
GGTGGTCTGTCGAACGCGTTACCTGAACTGGTAAAAGACGGTGGCGTTGGTGGCCAGTTCGAATTGCGTGCAGTACCGAATGATGAACCGGGGATGTCGCCTCTGGAAATCTGGTGCAACGAATCCCAAGAAAGATATGTATTGGCAGTTTCGCAGACAGATGTTGCCCGATTTACAGAAATTTGCGAACGCGAACGATGCCCCTTCGCGATTGTTGGCGAAGCAGTCGAAAGTGAACACCTGAGTGTTGGAGACTCGTTGCTTGAGGAGGTACCCGTTGATATTCCCATGTCAGTCTTATTCGGTAAGCCGCCTAAAATGCAAATTGACGCAGTTTCGTTAGAAAGCCCTTTGTTAGAAGGCTCTGTGTTAGAAGGGAAGGAAGCAGAGCTCGAGATAACACTTGAAGAAGCCATTGATAGAGTGCTTGGGCATCCTAGTGTTGCCAGCAAGAGTTTCTTGATTACGATAGGCGACCGTAGTGTCGGCGGTTATGTTCATAGAGATCAGTTTGTGGGTCCTTGGCAAACGCCAGTCGCGGATGTCGCGGTGACGATGAGTGATTATGTCGGATTTACTGGTGAAGCAATGTCGATGGGTGAGCGCACCCCACTAGCGCTGTTGGATAGCCCCGCGTCTGCGAGAATAGCGGTTGCTGAAGCGATTACTAATATTGCGGCAGCAAAGATTGAGCGCATCAGCGATATAAAATTATCTGCGAATTGGATGGCAGCTGTGGGTCATCCTGGCGAAGATGCGAATCTGTACAAAGCAGTAGCAAGTATTGGTTTGGATTTATGTCCAGCGCTAGGGATTTGTATTCCCGTTGGCAAAGATTCTATGTCTATGAAGACGACATGGCAGGAAGAAGATACAAGCAAATCTGTGACATCTCCGCTTTCTGTCATTATTTCTGCTTTTGCGCCGGTTCAGGATGTGCGTGAAACGTTGACGCCAGAGCTTGAGCGGGATGAGTATAGTTCGCTGCTACTGATTGATTTGTCCAATAAGCGAGACAACATTAACGGTTCGATATTGAGTCAATGCTTCAATCGAATCTGTATTGATCCTGAAGAGGGCGTAGCTGATGTGATCAATGCGGAATTGCTCAAGTCCTTTTTCCAGCTAATACAGACCCCCGAATTGAGAGAGCATGTGCTTGCTTATCACGACAGGTCTGATGGTGGTCTTTTTGTCACATTGGCAGAGATGGCATTTGCTGCACGAATGGGACTAGAAATTGAAGTGCCTAACGCTGACGCCGCGCTATCCTTTCTTTTTAACGAAGAACCCGGAGCTGTTATCCAGGTGGATAATGATTTCGTAGAAGAAATCATAGCGCAGTTTGAGGCTGCCGGCATCACATGCCAGATCGTCGGAAAGCCGACTTCAGTACAACAATTATCAATTACTAGTGCGCAGAATGATCTGCTTTACACCTCATCACGATCGGCGCTTCAGCAGCGCTGGGCGGCGACAAGCCATGAAATACAGAGACTTAGAGATAACCCTGCTTGTGCTGATGAAGAGTTTTCCAACATCGCAGATGACCTTGATCAAGGTTTATCAGCAGATTTATCTTTCGATATTAATGAGGATATCGCAGCCCCTTATATTCTTAAAGGGGTTCGGCCAAGGGTCGCGATTCTGAGAGAGCAGGGTGTTAATAGTCAGATTGAAATGGCAGCGGCATTCCACCAAGCGGGTTTTACTGCCGTTGATGTGCATATGAGCGATATTTTGACGGGCAAGGTTGATCTTTCAGCGACCGGTAACGCTCAATTTCACGGCCTTGTTGCATGTGGCGGCTTCTCATACGGTGATGTGCTTGGAGCGGGCGAGGGTTGGGCAAAATCTATTTTGTTCCGAGAACAGGTTAGAGAGCAGTTTGTTCAATTTTTCGAGCGCGACTCAACGTTTTCGCTTGGGGTCTGTAATGGTTGCCAGATGATGGCGACATTAAAAACGTTGATTCCTGGTGCGGAAAACTGGCCGAAATTTGTGACGAATCGTTCAGAGCAATTTGAAGCAAGATTTTCTCTGGTCAAAATAGAAGATAGCCCTTCAATATTCCTAAAAGGGATGACTGATTCACACATGCCAATTGTCGTCTCTCATGGCGAAGGCAGAGCTGATATTAGTTTGCCCGGCGCTGAGGCTCTGCTTGAAACTTCACAGATAGCGTTGCGATACGTCGATCATGATGTGGAGTATACGGATGATTACCCCATGAATCCTAACGGTTCGCCGCTCGGCATTTCTGGACTAACGAACGATGATGGACGCGTTACCATTATGATGCCGCATCCTGAAAGGGTTTTCAGGACTGTACAGAATAGCTGGCATCCAGAAGAGTGGTTAGATGATTCTCCGTGGATGCGGATGTTTAGGAATGCTCGAGCTTTTGTTGACTAGCTTTTGTTGACTAGATGTGTATTTTGAATCGTTGGGATAACTTGAGCTACTTTGGTTTCTGATAGATGATATCAGCACTTCTAATCGGAAACTCATTGCGTTTCCGATCTTCAAAGTAGTGCTCGAGTGTCTTGGTGATTGCGGGGAAAGCTATTTCGTCCCAGGGAATTTCATGCTCTGCAAACAACGCGACTTCTAGAGATTCTTCGCCAGCACTGAAATCTAGGTCCAACAATTGGGCTCTGAAAAACATATATACCTGTGAGATATGCGGAAGGCTGAACATGGTATAGATTTCTATGATCTCAGCATTTGCGTTTGCTTCCTCCCTTGTCTCCCTGAGCGCGCCTTCTGCGGTTGTTTCGCCATTCTCCATGAACCCCGCCGGTAACGTCCACCAGCCTTTTCGAGGCTCGATTGCGCGCTTGCAAAGTAGCACTCGATCGCCATGAACGGGCAGGCAGCCTGCGATAATCCTGGGGTTTTGATAATGTATATGATCGCAATCGTCGCAGATGTAGCGAGGTCGATTGTCGCCTAAAGGCGTGCGATGACTGACGGCATTGCCGCATTGGTTACAAAAATTCATCTAGGCAGTATACAAAAATTTTACTGTCACTGGGCAATGCTTTTTAAAATATCCTATTTAGGATGCCCAATTTAGAATGAGTGCTGTTTGTGTATTAGGTCTCGAACGCTAGTATCTTGGCGGTCTTGTACTCGCCTTCACTTAGGTCAAGGTCTTTGCTATTTGGGAATGGCGTATCCTCGAGAGCGGCTATCGCTTCGTTCAATGTTGAGTTCAGTCGCCATAGCGTATCATTCATAAGATTGAAGACTCTTACACAACCATCAAGGGGAGACTTGGATCGTCTTATTTCCATGTCGACCTGAAATTGTATGCCTCGCAACCTGAGTCGACAGCGGTCGGGTGCGCTTTCGATAAGAGATTCTGTCGCAAGCTCACGGATCTCATCTAATTTCTCTGGATTATTGGCGGCAATCTTTACCAGTTCTTCAAAGCAGGGTAAATCGTATTTCATATCACTACTCCTAATTGGTTTTCCCCGCTGCTTATAGCTTATATTTTTTGTTTTGCGCGGTTAATTTAATTTATATTACCCACCTTAGGTAAAAAAAACATTTTTGGATTAGGGTGAGCAAGTTAGCCGTTTCATGTAAGGCACGCCTGCTTTCTAATTGCCGCTGTAAGCCCTGTGCTATAGGGCCTGTAGCGAATCGATTAAATCGGTAGAAGCACATCGTATAATCGTCCACAAGGCTAATTACAAATTGGTATAATGAACCAATGATATTCAAGACCTGACACTATGATTAATAATCTTAGAAATCGATTGAAGCGCTATACATATGAACCTGTGCCTGATGATAAGAATTCAGATAGCCGTGGCCAAGCCGCAGTATTGATCCCAGTGACCGTGTCGCCGAACCCCGGTGTTATTCTCACGGTAAGACATCAAGGTTTAAACAGTCACGGCGGCGAGGTGGCATGGCCAGGAGGAAAACAGGACCCTGGTGATATCGATTTGAAATTCACAGCCTTGCGAGAGAGTGAAGAAGAGATTGGACTTAAGCCAACTGATGTTGAAGTGCTCTGTCAGCTACGGCCTTTTATCTCCAAGTACGGTTTGCTTGTCACGCCCTATATCGGCCTCGTTGATTCGGAATTAGAATTCAACGTAAACCCACAGGAAATTGATGCCATATTCGAGGTGCCATTATCCTATCTCGAAGACGACCCCCGCACTGACACAAATATTATTGAAAGGCATGGAGAGAAACATGCTATTCCCGAATACCATTATCAGGGATATCGAATCTGGGGCTTGACGGCGATGATATTGCACGAGTTTTTGAGAAATGGCGTTGGATATGATATTGATTGATCCTTCTGCTACTGCAGTTCCATAAGCGAATTAAAACTACATATAAAGGAGAGCAACGAATGATTTATGAGTTAGGCGAACGAAAACTAGAGATACTGGGCGATGACTATTTTATTGCCGACAATGCCACTGTAATAGGTTCGGTCGTTATGCACCAAAACGCGAGTATCTGGTTCGGTGCTGTGTTGCGAGGCGACAACGATGTTATCACTATTGGTGAGAACTCAAATATTCAGGATCTGTCAGTGCTTCACATTGATCCAGGTTTTCCACTCACAATTGGAAAAAATGTCACCATAGGTCATAAGGTAATGTTGCATGGCTGTGACATTGGTGACAATACTTTGATTGGTATCAACTCGGTGATCCTGAACGGAGCAAAGATAGGAAAAAATTGTTTAATCGGGGCTAACTCGCTTATCTCAGAAAATAAGGTAATCCCTGATGGTTCTATGGTCATGGGCTCTCCTGGCAAAGTTGTGAAGCAGTTATCTGAGCAACAGATGAAAGGGTTGGAAATGAGCGCGCTTCATTATGTTGAGAATTTCAAACGGTATAAGCGCGAATTAGTTGCCGTCTCTTAAAGACAGAATTGAACAGACAGTCGAATTGGAAATTGAATCAGGAATTTTAAATGACTGAAATTGATTACGGCCCCTCACTAATTTGATGGGTTCATGGAAGTGCGAGAAAGGTGTTGAGGTGTCACCTGAGCCTGATGGAGAAGCAAACAGTCAGTTTTTCGAAAAAGATTGTTTTTGCTGCACTTGATGAACCCGTTAGTAATGCGCAAGAGCAGGATATTGTTGCGATCCATTACCACCAGCAGTTATATCTTAAGTCTAACAACAAAGAATTCCACAATGAAACTGGATATTAGATGTGGGAGAAAGCATCTGGAGTTGTCATGCATTCCCTGACAATTCCGCCGGCTTAGTTTGGTTGCTGATGGTCGTCATGATGGTCAGTCAGATAATGATGGCGCCATAGTACTTGAGGTAAAAGCAGGGGCAGAGGGTTCAGAGTGTGGGATTGTGAAATCGCCGTTCATGCGAGACAAGGCCGATACGAGAGATTGCATTCAAAGGTTAACTGTCAAAGGCAACGAGCTTTCTTATCACTAGGCCATGACTCTTGAAATTTACCGGCGCACATTTCTGCATACCGACGTCAGCAGATTGGCCAAGGTTTAACGAGTGACAATGCAGTTAACAAAACTTAAACAAAACTTAAACAAAACAAGGAGATAGCGATGTCTAAATATATGATTGCCCAGATCAACATCCATGATCGAGAAGAGTATGCCAAATATGAAGCAGGGTTCATGGAAATCTTTGCTCGATTCAAGGGTAAAATGCTCGCCGTCGATGAGGCGCCAGAGCCATTAGAAGGTGAATGGTCTTACACGCGTACGGTGCTGATTGAATTCCCTACCCATGAAGACGCCATGGCGTGGTACAAATCCGATGACTATCAGAAAATTGCCAGTCACAGATATGCTGCTTCTAATGCGAATCTGATCATAATGTCAGGGATCTAATTCATCGGAGTCATTACCAATTACGGTGAAAAGCTTTGCATATCCCTGTGAACCAGCTATATTTGCCTAGTAGCGAGCCTCTCAAGTTTGCTGTTGTCAAAAGTTGTAGCTAAGCGGTATAACTTTTTAAAATATAAGCTGCAAACAAAAGCCTTAAATTAGAGTGCGATTGTCAGGTGAACACAGAAATATCTCATTGCGGATTGAGGCTTGTTAACAAGTCGTACAATCGAAGTCTCGTCAACTTCTCTAGTCGAGCAGATTCAGCTGCCTCTAGTTTTTCCAAAGTGCTGATTCAGCCACTAGCTCTTTTGCTATCTCTAGGACTACTCCTAAGACTGCCGTTGTAGGCGGCCTGTCAAAATCCTACTTTGCCCTTATTAACTGTTTACGAAGCTTCAGGTTTATTGAATTTCAATATGAAGCAGTGAACAGTTTGAATATTTCCATGTGCGGTAAATATCAGAACAGCCGCTCAGACCAAAGAGAATAGACATGAGTAATTCAGAGCAAAGCCCCCAAGAAACAGTGCAACCTAGAAAGATGCCGTTTCATAAGTACAAACCGTTTCAACCCATCAAATTACCGGACAGAACTTGGCCCGATCAGGTCATTACCAAAGCGCCTAGGTGGTGCAGCGTAGATTTGCGCGATGGTAATCAAGCGCTGATAGAACCAATGACGCCTAACGAAAAGCTTAAGATGTATAAGTTGTTGTTGGAGTTAGGTTTTAAAGAAATTGAAGTGGGTTTTCCGGCCGCATCTCAAACTGATTTTGACTTTGTGAGAATGATCATAGAGGAGAATATGATACCGGCTGATGTGACTATTCAAGTTTTATGTCAGGCAAGAGAAGAGCTAATTACCCGTACCTGTGAAGCGGTTTCTGGGGCGAATAAAGTCATTTTTCACTTATACAATTCGACCAGTACGCTGCAGCGTAAAGTTGTATTTAATATGAGCCGTGAGGAAGTTGTCGAGCTTGCGACTAATGCCACGAAGATAGTGAAAGCCCAGACAGACAAACTTGAAGCGATGGGTACTGACGTTACTCTGGAATACTCTCCGGAAAGTTATACGGCGACTGAAATGGATTTTGCTGTTGAGATATGCGCTGCAGTTATGAATGTATGGCAGCCTACAGTCGACAAGAAAATCATACTCAATTTGCCCTCAACAGTCGAAATGGCCACGCCTAATATCTATGCTGATCAACTCGAATGGTTTATCCGCCATTTGCCAGAGCGCGAAAAAGCGGTGATTAGTCTTCATACGCATAATGACCGAGGTACCGGCGTTGCTGCATCTGAGATGGGTTTAATGGCTGGTGCAGACAGAATTGAAGGGACCTTGTTCGGTAATGGAGAGCGCACTGGAAATTGCGATGTGATCACCATGGCGATGAACATGTTCTCGCAGGGAGTGGATCCTGAGCTATATCTTTCGGATATGGCTAAAATTGTTGAGATTTCCAACGAGTGTACGAAGATCAATATCCATGTGCGTCAACCGTATGCCGGGGAATTAGTTTTCACAGCATTCTCGGGTTCGCACCAGGATGCTATTCGTAAAGGCATGTCTTTTGTTGAAAAAGATGGCAACGAAATCTGGCAGGTTCCCTATCTTCCCATAGACCCTGTTGATGTCGGCGGCTCCTACCGAGAGACCGTGCGCGTTAACAGTCAGTCGGGCAAAGGTGGCGTAGCATTTATCCTTGAAAGTTACTTTGGTGTTTTGTTGCCCCGACCTCTGTTACTAGAGTTTAGCCCGATTGTTCAAAAACTTTCGGAGATGGATGGGGGCGAATTAAAGCCAGATTCGATTTGGAACGCATTTGTTACTGAGTTTGTAGAAGTCGAAGGGCCCTATCAGCTCCTTGATTACAACGTTTCGTCCGACGGTAAAACGGAGCGCTGTGAAGCAAAAATCATGGTTGGGGAAAATGAGATTGAGATAAAGGGCGAAGGGTCTGGGCCCATCGATGCTTTTGTTTCAGCGATGGTTGAAACTCTCAACGAACCTCTGAATGTTTTGGATTACCAAGAGTATGCGCTGAACGAAGGAAAAGAGGCTCAAGCGATCTGTATTATCTCTATCAACGATGAAGAGCAGAATAAGTACTATGGTGTTGGCCTCAGTCAAAACACAACAACTGCAGCCTTCAAATCTATCATCGCCGCGATTAATCGTAAGTGGCGCTAAAGAAATAATCACCAGAACCCTTGTTAGAAGGGTTCTGGTGCCTGCGAAATTTTTGCTGTCTTGATCATGTTATCTTGTATCTGCACGATCTCTATCCGATAACCTCTCAATAACATACAGACATTCGAGTCAGGAATAGTCTCAAGATACTCGATAATAAGACCATTAAGTGTTTTAGGTCCCTCTTGAGGTAAATCCCAGCTGAGCTGTCGATTGATTAGCCGAACGTGTGTGGACCCATCGATTAAATATACATCATCTTCTAGCGGATGAATGTCGATGTTTGTATCCGCGAGATCGGTGGTAAAATCTCCAACAATTTCTTCCAGTATGTCCTCAATTGCGACGATGCCTTGAATGTCGCCATATTCATCCACAACCATGCCAAGCCGTTGTTTCCGCTGCTGAAAATTGAATAACAAAGCCTGCAAGGTTTGATTTTCAGGTACGAAATAAGCTTCATCCACTACCTGTAGTATGGCAGCTTTATTGATTTCGTTCTGAGTGAGAAATTTGGCCGCATTTCGGGTATGAAGAACCCCAATGATCTTGTCGATCTCTGCCTTAAAAACAGGAATGCGTGTGTGTTGAGATGATCTGATTTGTTCAATAATATCATCGATGTCGTCATCGATATCTATACCGAATATTTCAGTTCGGGGCACCATAATGTCCTCAACAGACACTTTTTCGAGATCGAGCACGCCGAGCATCATATTCTGTGGTTGTGCGCTTATGTGAGATCCTTCGTATACGACGGTTCTCAACTCTTCATGGCTAAGGTGATCGTCGCCTAAGTCGGCGTGACGAATACCGAAAAGCGAAAGCATGCCGTTTGCAATGCCGTTAACGAGCCAAACTAGTGGGTATAGGATGAATAAAAGGAATTTCAGCAAAAGAGAGGAAGGTAGTGCAACCTTTTCCGGATGTGCAGCTGCAATTGATTTTGGTGCAACTTCGGCGAATATCAGAAAAACAAAGGTGCAGACCACTGGCGCAATAGCGACACCGGATTCACCGTACAGCTCCAGAGCAATCAGGGTGGCTAACGATGCTGCGGTAAAGTTGGCAAGATTATTACCGATCAGAATCACACTGAGAAGCCGATCCGGACGCTCTAGTAGACGACTGGCACGGCGTGCACCACGGTGCCCTTCATTTGCAAGGTGCTTCAACCTGTAACGGTTGAGCGCCATCATGGCGGTTTCCGAGCCTGAAAAATATGCTGAAATAATAACAAGAAAAATAGTTGCGCCCAGTAGGGCGCTGATCGACTGATCGTCCAAGAATGGAGACCTCGCGTTGTTATGGGAAGACATTTTTATCGCCTAGACATTTTCTTGTCAAGTGCGATTCGAGTTCATAATTCTTTAGATCTGAGGCAGGAAAATTTCCATGACCAGTTTGCTGCCAAAATAGCCGACCAATAAAAGCGCAAAGCCAGAGAGCGTCCAGCGAGAAGCTGTTGCTCCACGCCAGCCAAGGCGGTATCGACCCCAGAGGAGTACCGAAAACACTAGCCAAGCTGCCAGCGTAATAGAAGTGTGATGAATAAGCCCGCGACTCATTTCCTCGAAGAAGAGAAATCCAGTGCAGATCGATAGGCTAAGCAAAATGAGGCCAGCCAACAATAGCTCGAACAATAACGATTCCATTGTTTGAAGAGGTGGTAAGTAACGTAATGCGACCATCTTCTTGTGACGGAGTTCATAGTCTCCAAATGACAATAAAATCGCTTCAATTGCCGCGATAGACAGTAGGCTGTATGCGAGTACTGACAATATGACATGAAGTCCAATCCCAGCGCTTATGTCCTGTCTCGGTACATAGGTGCTTTCATTGAGCAGCGTTGCTGCTATCGCTAAAACGGAGAGTGGGAATATAACGATAACAAGATCTGCAATCGGGCGCCGAAGACTACTGATAACTACAATGCCGGAGATCGCCAGTGCAATCACGGAAGTCATCTCATAAATTCCGAGGTTGATGCCGCTGCCAGTAGAAATTGCCTTAAAGCTAAAAACGCCATGGGCAAGCACAGCGATCACGCTCATAATAATAACGAGGTTTTTTTTACCAATAGGCGAGTTCTTTGGTGTGTAAAACTGGGCCCCAGCACTACATAGGTAGAGCGTGCTCGCTAAAAGGCCAAATAATGTGAGGTTCAATGGATATCAACGCCGCGACTTGGTTCAGAATTAGGTATAATAGCAGGTTCATCGGTAATCTGATTCAGGATGTTGCTACGTGTTCGATTCATTAACAGAACGATTAGGTAATACTTTAAGAGGTATTACTGGCAAGGCCAAGTTATCTGAAGAAAATATTCAGGAAACCCTTCGGGAGGTTAGGAAAGCCCTGCTTGAAGCAGACGTTGCCCTGAGTGTTGTCAAAAGCTTTATTGACCAGGTTCGATTGCGGGCTGTTGGTCAGGAGGTCATGCAGAGCCTGTCGCCGGGTCAGGCTTTCGTTAAAATTGTCAATGACGAGCTTGTGTCAGTCATGGGCGCTGAAGACAACAGTCTTAATTTAAGCGTACAGCCCCCGGCCGTGATTATGATGGCGGGTCTACAAGGGGCTGGTAAAACGACCTCGACAGCGAAATTAGCGCTATGGCTCAAGCAGCGTGACAAAAAGAACGTCATGGTTGTCAGTACCGACGTCTATCGTCCTGCTGCAATAGATCAGCTTCGCACGTTGGCAGCAGAGGCCGACGTTCGCTTTTTTGAAAGCGACATCACTCAAAAACCGATACAAATCGCCAAGGACGCACTTTCAGCTGCCCGCAAACAGTTTTGTGATGTGCTCATCGTTGACACCGCCGGGCGACTTGCGATTGACGACGCGATGATGAGTGAAATCAAGGGCTTACATGCCGAAGTCCAGCCCATAGAAACACTGTTTGTTGTTGATGCAATGACCGGCCAGGATGCGGCCGTGACTGCTGCAGCATTCAACGAGGCGTTGCCCCTGACTGGCGTTATTCTCTCCAAAGCGGATGGTGATGCGAGAGGTGGTGCGGCGCTTTCTGTTCGAACGATTACCGGTAAGCCCATCAAATTTCTTGCTGTCGGTGAGAAGATCGATGCGCTCGAAATTTTCCACCCCGATCGAATTGCTTCACGAATTCTCGGAATGGGTGATGTGTTATCCCTTATTGAGGATGCTGAGCAAAAGATAGACAAAAAGAAAGCGCTGAAGCTTGCGTCTAAGCTTAAAAAAGGCAAGAAATTTGACCTTGAAGATTTCCGTGACCAGATACAGCAAATGAATAATATGGGCGGTATTGCCAGTATGATGGACAAGCTGCCAGGCATGGGCAATATGGCTCAGGTTGCCCAAGAGAAGCTTGAGGCCAACCCTTTCGGGCAGATGGAATCGATTATATGCTCGATGACACCCGGCGAGCGGCGTTACCCCGACAGCATCAATGGTTCTCGGAAAAAGCGGATTGCCGCTGGTTCTGGTACCCAAATACAGGACATTAATCGTCTCTTGAAGCAGCATAAACAGATGCAGAAGATGATGAAGAAGATGACCAAGAAGGGCGGTATGGCAAGTATGATGCGGGGTATGGAAGGAATGATGAAGCAGCCTCCGGGCGGTGGGTTTCCTCGCTAGTTTTCTATAGCAAGTATTTGAATACACGGCTTTAATTCTCAATCTCTTTACCGTACAATACGCCACCTTTTGACGGCCAATTCGACTGTCGTGTTGGCCGCGTGTACGAATAAATTTAAGGAAATCAATAACATGGTAACTATCCGGTTATCCAGAAGTGGTAGCAAGAAACGCCCTTTTTATCACATCACAGTGGCAGACAGCCGTGTGAGCAGAGATGGGCGCTATATCGAACGTCTAGGTTTCTTCAATCCGATCGCTCGCGGCGCTGAAGAAGGCATGCGAATGGACATGGATCGATTTGATCATTGGATTGGTCAAGGCGCTCAGACTAGTGACCGCGTGAAGAAGATTGTGAAGGTTTATCGTAAGGCAAATGCTGCTGTTGCAGAAGTTGTTGCAGCGTAATAGCTGTCGCAAGTACTGCGGTATTTGCTTCTGTTAACATCTTTTCTTTAAGTTTTCGAAGCTAACTCTTAGCTTGTGAACATCGGTGTGCTATGTAACTGCGCCGACGTCCATTTGTATTGTGGCGGCCTAGGCGATGAATAGGCTTAAGTGATGACGAGTTCAATTGAAGGTGACGAGACGAGTGCTGAAAAGCACGAACCTGAAAGAATAGCAGTAGGTCGAATAAATGGTGTCTATGGCATCAAAGGATGGGTGAAAATCTACTCCTATACCGACCCGATAGAGCAAATATTGGCGTACAAGCCCTGGTACCTTCTTCGGCAGAACCAGAGGTTTACTCCGTCATCTAGTCAGACGGGCCGCGATTCTAAAAATGGATCGCTGGATCGAACGCTAGAGATAGAGGCAGGTAAAGTACACGGTAAAGGTATCATCGCCCTTCCGGATGGGTTTAAGGACAGAAATGAAGCAGAATCCTTGAAAGGATTCGAAATATGGGTAGATAGGGCGCTACTACCGAAGCTCGAAGGTGGTGATTATTACTGGCACCAGCTGGAAAATTTGCAGGTGGTAAATGAGCAGGGCGAATGCCTGGGGCACATCAGCCATTTACTTGAAACCGGTGCCAATGACGTTTTGGTCGTGAATCCCGGTGCAGATAGCATTGATGATTTAGAGCGATTGATTCCCTATGTTGAGGGCAGTGTTGTCATAGATATTGATTTGGCGACAAGTAAGATGCGGGTCGATTGGCCTGCGGACTATTAAGTAAGGGTCTAATGTAAGGATCTGGTGTAAAAATTAAGGGGTTTGCCAAATGTGGGTGGGAATCGTATCGCTTTTCCCGGAAATGTTTGATGCAGTCTCGCAATACGGCATAACACGCCGAGCAGTTGAAAAAGGTTTGTTGGAAGTTGCCACTTGGAATCCTAGAGATTTCACGCAGGATAAGCACAGAACGGTTGATGACAAGCCCTATGGTGGTGGGCCTGGCATGCTGATGAAGGTTGAACCTTTGAAGGCTGCCATCGAAGCCGCAGTTTTGGCGGCAGAGCAGGCTTGCCCGGGCAGTGATTGTCGCGTTATTTATTTGTCGCCACAGGGGCGGAAGCTAGACCAGGCAGGCTTGGATGATTTGGCCACCCGAAAAAGTGTCGTGTTGGTTGCAGGACGTTACGAAGGTATTGATGAAAGGCTTATAGATACCGTTATCGACGAAGAATATTCGATTGGTGACTATGTCTTGAGTGGAGGTGAGTTACCAGCAATGGTGCTGATCGATGGTATGACCAGGTTGTTACCTGGTGTTTTGGGTGATGAAAACTCAGCTGTTCAGGATTCGTTTGCGCAACATTCATCGGGTCAAAAGGGCATTCTGGATTATCCGCAATATACGCGGCCAGAGTCGTTTGAAGGTCAAAACGTACCCGATGTGTTGCTCAGTGGGAACCATCAGAAAATTGAGCGCTGGCGGAGAAAGCAGGCGTTAGGTAGAACATATAAGCGTCGCCCTGATCTGATAAATGGGAGTCGTTTAAGTAAGGAAGATGCAGCGTTACTTGAAGAATTCATTGCTGAAAATGGCTCTAAATCAAGTGCTTCCGACTGAATAGAGAGAAGAAATAGAAAGTAAGAATAGCAAACACAGAGTTGAACGTTAAAAAGGCTACCACAGGTAGTGATTGTTTAAGGGAAAAGAGATGAAGAACAAGATAATTGCAGACATTGAGAACGGTCAGTTGAAAACTGATTTGCCTGAGTTTAGCCCTGGTGACACGGTTATTGTACAGGTGAAGGTTGTCGAAGGAACGCGTGAGCGATTGCAGGCCTACGAAGGGGTTGTTATCGGGATCAGGAACCGCGGCATCAATTCCGCATTCACTGTACGTAAAATTTCCCACGGTGTTGGAGTCGAAAGAACATTCCAGACTCACAGCCCGTTGATTGACGGCATTATAGTTAAGCGTCGCGGTGACGTAAGACAGGCCAAGCTCTATTATCTCAGAGAGCGAAGTGGTCGAAGTGCGCGTATCAAGGAAAAGTTGGCTAAGAACGCCAAGAAATAGCTCGCCAAGAACAAGATCTTAACCGCTTAAAAACTAGCCTAAGCGGTCTCGGTGAGAAAATTAGCGATTGAGCGCCGAACCTACGGCGCTTTTTTGTGCGCGAAGCTTTTTCATTCTCTATTTTCTTATCCTTGTTCTTTTTCGGTGGTGACAACGTAAACTGATGAAGCCGCCGCTATGAAGTATGAGTAGATATTGTCGTCGCTTAACAAAACTCCGCTGAAAAATAAGAAGCCGCCATCCAGACTCGTGACGGAATTCCTAGATAGTCTCTGGTTGGAAAAAGGTTTAAGCAAAAATACGCTTGAGTCCTATGGCCGAGATCTCAGTGCATTTGAGACGTGGCTCCATGAGAGTTCTTCTAGCGGTCGCGAATTAGACGCTGTTAGAAGAGAGGATCTTCTGCAATATCTTTCGTTTCGATTAACCGCTGGTATACAAGCCAGATCGACCGCAAGGTCGCTATCCTGTCTTCGTGGTCTTTATCGATATCTGCTCCGTGAAAATAAAATCAATGAAGATCCTACACTGCAAATTGATAACCCAAAGCTGGGTCGGCCGCTGCCGGCTACGTTAACGGAAGCGGATGTAGAGCGTCTTTTGCAAACGCCTGATATCACAACTGCCATCGGCATGCGAGATCGCACCATGCTGGAAGTGTTGTACGCGACCGGGTTGAGAGTCTCTGAACTGGTCGCTTTACAGCTGACTGAGGTTAATCTTCGGCAGGGTGTGGTCCGTATTATGGGTAAGGGAAGCAAGGAACGGCTAGTGCCTATGGGAGAAGAAGCCATTCAGTGGTTGGTGCGATACATCAGAGACGCCAGACCCGATCTGCTGAAAAAAAACTTGTATCAGGAAGTTGTATTTCCAAGTAGCCAAGGAAAGCAAATGACTAGGCAGACATTTTGGTATCGGATTAAACTACATACCGAGACTGCAGGAATTATAAAAAAGCTGTCTCCGCACACATTGAGACATGCATTTGCGACTCATTTGCTCAATCACGGCGCAGATTTGCGGGTTGTACAGCTATTGCTGGGTCATAGTGACCTCTCGACAACGCAAATATATACGCACGTAGCGCAGCAACGTATGAAAGAACTGCATGCACAGCATCATCCTAGAGGCTAGGAACTTAGCCCAAGAGAGCTCTGAGGAATGATAGATTGCAGTTTTTTTTGGTTGATATCAAAATAAGATCTATTGAGTAGAAACAATGCCATGAATTCAGGGTCTTATATATCATTGGGGCGCTATACTGATGCAAGCCAATACATCACAATATAGCTTGCTGATTTTCTACATATGAGCTCGCGAAGTACCGCTAATTAAAAAGAGATATTTTATGTTTCATGTACTAAAACAATTTAATTTGCTCCGGCGCCTGCTGGTAATGACGTTAAGCTCTTTGGCAGTGCTTTCAAGTGCAAGCCTTATCGCAGCCGAGTTGACTTCAGCTGATGATGTAAGCAATAGACTAAAGCAGGCTAATCCGACGCTGCCTATCAATAAAGTAACTCGTAGTCGATTAAAGGGTTTTTGGGAAGCCGAGTTGCCCGGTGGTCAAGTACTCTATGTCACTGAAGACGGAGAGAACTTCATTGTCGGTGACTTGTTTCAAATTACTGACACTCGATTTGTGAACCTGGCCGAAGAGGGTCGCAATGAAAAGAGAAAAGCTTTGTTGGCGACTATTGATGAATCTGAGATGTTGGTTTATGCGCCAGCAAAAGATGAGATTAAAGCAACAGTCACTGTTTTTACGGACATTGATTGTGGTTTCTGCCGCAAGTTGCACAAAGAGATCCCAGAACTAAATAGAATGGGAATTGCTATTCGATATTTGGCGTATCCCAGGGCGGGAGTTCCTTCTGAATCCTATGACAAAATAGTATCAGCATGGTGTGCGGATGACCCTGAAAAAGCGATGACTCAGGCTAAATCGGGCGTCGACCTGGAACCTCGAACTTGTGTGAATTCAGTTGCTCGGCAATATCGCATTGGTGGTGATATGGGTGTTACCGGTACACCAGCGCTAGTCTACGAAAGTGGTGAACTTAGAGCTGGTTACATGCCAGCGGCTCAACTAGCTGCCGCTCTTGGTATTGTGAACTAACAGAAGCCTATGCTTTCCCGTTGATAAAGCGGGGAAGCGCTCGCTCCCCCTAGCTCTGGGGATTTTCTTACTCCCCAAACATTATCATGAAGTCGCGACAAGTTTCGTTGCCTGATCCCCAAGAGTTTTCTGCTGTTTTCTGCTAAACTAGCCTAATTGCCTCGCATTAACTAATCATTTAAGGGGTGCTAACGCACCTGAGTCTATCAAGTGGAAGCCGATTCAATCGCACTCAGACGAGCTGAGCGGCGCTATCAAATAGAAATCAAACGTAATCTGAGTTGGAATTTTACTGCCCAGCTATTTCACGGTATGTTAGGGCAAACGGGCTTTCGTTTGATTAATGCGCCGACTTTTTTGCCTGCGTATCTAATGATGCTGTCCGGGGGTTCCGAGTTTATCGTTGGACTCGCACTGTCTTTGCAGGCTTTTGGCATGGTCCTTACGCCGATGGTGGGCGCAAATCTTATCGAGCATCGAAAGCGTGTATTACCGCTGGGCTTTTTCGTCGGTGGTTTGATGCGAACGACGATTTTGATGATTGCACTGTCAGGGCTACTTTTGGCGGGCCAATCTACATTAATCGCATTACTGGTTTGCTTGACCCTGCTTGGTCTGTTTCAGGGGATGCAGGGGGTGATTTTCAATTTTCTGATGTCGAAAGTCATACCTGTATCAAAGCGAGGTCGGTTAACTGGGCTGCGTAATTTCCTCGCTGGTATTACTTCAGCTGTGGTTGCATGGCTAGGTGGCACTTATCTAATCGGTGATGATCCGACGGCGGCTGGTTATTCATGGACGTTCCTCCTTGCATTTGTACTCACAACAATGGGTTTGCTCTCGCTTCTGGCAATGAGAGAGCCAGAGCCGCCCACCGTAAAGCAAAAACAAAGCCTTAAACAACGATTTGGAGATATCCCGCAGTTACTGCGGGATGATCCCGCTTTTACCCGCTATTTTCTTGCCAGGTCACTGGCGACAATGGGTAGAATGTCGATGCCGTTTTACATCCTCTATGCGGGGCAGTCAATTGGCCTCACGGGGGCCACGCTTGGAATCATTACGTTTGCATTTACTATCTCTGGCACTTTTTCAAACCTGATTTGGGGCGCATTATCTGACCGTCGCGGCTTTCGAGATACATTCCTGTTTTCTATTGCCCTGTGGGTCGCATCCACGTTGCTGCTGATGTCCGCCGACGGCTACTTAATAACCGTCCTGGTTTTTGTGGGGGTTGGTGCTGCTGTGCAAGGTTTTCAGAATGCTTCAATGAATTTAACGCTAGAATTTGGTGACAGGGAAGATCTTCCCGTTAGAATAGCGCTCGCGAATATGGCATCTGAAGTAGCAGGCACTATAGGTCCGTTATTAGGTGGCTTGCTGGCCGCTTTGTGGAACTATGAAGCAGTATTTGTTACTTCGGTTGTGTTTCTGACGATTGGCGGCATAGTGGTTAGAATTTACGTGCCAGAGCCAAGGCGTCGAGTAACGACTTAACATAAAGTTTTAAGCAAAAAGGTAATAGAAGAGCGACTATGGATGATTTTCCGAGAATAAAAAGACTGCCACCCTATATTTTCAGTATCACTGATGCGTTGAAAAAGGATGCTCGTGCCCGTGGGGAGGACATCATTGATTTTGGAATGGGTAATCCGGATCAGCCAACACCAAAGCATATCGTTGATAAGCTTATTGAAACGGTACAGCGTGGAGATACCCACCGATATTCCCAGTCGAAAGGAATCCCCAGATTACGTCAAGCCATATGTGACTGGTACAAAAGGCGCTTCGATGTTGACCTGAATTCTGAAACTGAAGCAATCGTCACCCTGGGCTCAAAAGAAGGCATTGCTCACCTTGCAATGGCGATTCTCGGACCAGGTGATGCAGTACTGGTGCCGAATCCATCTTATCCGGTCCATCCATATGGGTTTGTGATCGCCGATGCGGATGTGCGCCATGTTCCGTTAACACCTGGCGTCGACTTTTTTGCCGAACTTAAAAAAGCGATCGAGACTAGTTGGCCAAAACCCAAAGTCCTTGTACTTAATTTTCCAGGCAACCCGACAACCCAGTGCGTTGAACTCGACTTCTTCGAAAAGGTGATTGCGATTGCGAAAGAGAATAACATTTGGGTTGTTCAGGATCTGGCGTACGCAGACATTGTGTTCGATGGCTACAAAGCACCCTCAATTCTGCAAGTCGAAGGCGCTAAAGACGTTGCCGTAGAGTTTTTCACTTTGTCAAAAAGCTACAATATGGCTGGCTGGCGGATAGGTTTTTGCGTTGGTAATCCTAAATTAGTAGGTGCACTAGCGAGAATGAAGTCGTATCTGGATTACGGCATGTTCACCCCTGTTCAAGTTGCTGCGATTGCCGCTCTTGAAGGTGATCAAAGTGGTGTGGAAGAAAACAGAGTGATGTATCGCAAACGACGGGATGTATTGTGTGAAGGATTGAATGATCTCGGCTGGGAAGTTGAAAAGCCGAAAGCGACCATGTTTGTCTGGGCGAAGATACCGCCACAGTTTCAGAATATGGGCTCGCTGGAGTTTGCCAAATTTGTCCTGAAAGAGGCGAAGGTCGCCGTGTCACCAGGTATTGGTTTTGGTCAATATGGTGATGACCATGTCCGTTTCGCGTTGATTGAAAATGAACACAGAACTCGTCAGGCGCTTCGTGGACTTAAGAAAATGTTTCAGAATGCTGCGCCAGCCAACGAAGAGTAGGCGGTTAAATTTTTCATCAAAACCATTTATCTAAACTCTTTATAAAAAATCAAATAGACATTAGGAAATAGCGCTATGACAAAGGTGAACATCGGTATCTGCGGGTTGGGCACAGTTGGTTCGGGCACCTTCAACCTGGTCAACGCAAATGCAAATGAAATAAAGCGTAAGACTGGCATAGATTTGACGATTTCCCATGTTGGCTGTCGCAGGGACCACCCAGATTGTGACTTAGGCAATGTCAAAGTCAGCCGCGATGTTTTCGAGGTTGTGAATGACCCTGATGTCCATGTGATTTGCGAATTAATCGGTGGTGATGATGTTGCGCTCGAATTGGTTAAGCAGGCAATTGCTTATGGCAAGCATGTCGTCACGGCAAACAAAGCGTTAATCGCTGTACATGGAGATGAACTGTTCGCGCTTGCAAACGCGAAGGGTGTATCGATTATGTTCGAAGCCGCAATTGCGGGCGGTATTCCGATAGTTAAGGCGCTACGCGAAGGGCTAGCGGGTAATCAAGTTCACTGGGTGGCGGGCATTATTAATGGCACGAGTAACTTTATCCTGAGTGAAATGGAGTCTGCGGGCAATCGAGCTTTCGAAGAGGTATTGAAGGAAGCACAGGACCTTGGCTATGCCGAGGCTGACCCGACGTTCGATGTTGAGGGCATTGATGCAGCCCACAAGCTGACAATTCTTAGCTCTCTTGCGTTTGGAGTACCCTTAAATTTTGCTGCGATGTATACCGAAGGTATCTCAAAAATTACTGTCGAAGACATCCGCTATGCCGACGAACTTGGCTTTAAGATTAAACACCTTGGTATTACGCGCAAGGTAGTTGACGAGTCCTCCAACAGTGCAAGCATCGAGCTACGAGTTCACCCCACACTTGTGCCTAAATCACAAATGCTCTCCCAGGTAGCGGGTGTAATGAATGCCGTCATGGTTGGTAGCGATGCTGCGGGTGCAACGATGTATTACGGTGCCGGTGCCGGTGCAGGACCAACTGCTTCGTCTGTTGTCAGTGATTTGATTGATCTTGCTCGTATTGTTGTCAATAGTCGTGCGAGCGGTGAAAGCGCGGCCGAGCAGGTTCAAAATTTAGGTTTCGTACCTGAGGCAATGCAAGCGTTACCTATCGTGCCGATAAGTGAGACAGTTTCATGCTACTACCTGAGGCTAAAAGTGCATGACGATTCCGGCGTGCTAGCTCGGATCACGACTATCTTAAGCGAGCAGGGCATTGGAATTGATTCGATGATTCAGAAAGATGCAAAATCTGGACGGGCGCTTATAGCGCTTGTGACCGATAGCGTAGTCGAAAGCAGTATCGATGAAGCGATCGTTAAGCTTGAAGCGATGGGTGTAGTTGACGGAAAAATAGCAATGATCAGAGTTGAGATGTTTTGAAACGCCTCGTAAGGCGGTCTGCGAACCATGCACTCAAGCTTGATAACCCGTTGCTGGCTAGATTGTTCGCAAATAGGGGAATTACGGATCCAGCTGAAATAGATTTTTCTCTGAAAAACCTTTTGTCCCCTGACTCGATGAAAGGCTTGTCTACTGCGGCCGATGTGTTGGCGTCCACCGTCGTTGGTGGCCGCAAGATAATGATTGTTGGCGACTTTGATGCAGATGGCGCGACAAGTACCGCGTTAATGGTGCATTGTTTAAGAGCCTGTAATGCTCATGTTGAATATCTGGTGCCAAACAGATTTGAATTTGGTTACGGTTTAACGCCCGAGATAGTTGCGGTTGCCGCATTAAAACAGCCGGCCTTGATCGTGACGGTCGATAACGGTATTTCCAGCGTCGAAGGCGTTAAGGTCGCCAATGATCTTGGTATAAAGACGATCATCACTGACCACCATTTACCCGGCGCTGCTCTTCCAGATGCCATCGCAATTGTTAATCCAAATCAGGCTGGGTGTGATTTCCCGAGTAAATCTCTGGCTGGCGTTGGCGTCAGCTTCTATTTGCTCTCAGCGCTCCGGTCGGCACTCCGAGAGAGATCCTGGTTCCAGCAACAACAAATCAAAGAACCCGTGCTGGCGGACTATTTAGATCTGGTCGCACTCGGCACCATCGCTGATGTTGTGCCGCTGGATAAGAACAATCGAGTGCTTGTGAGCGAAGGCATCAGACGAATGCGAGCCGGAAGGGTCAGGCCGGGTATTCATGCCTTGTTAAATATTGCTGGCACCAATCTCAAAAACCTCATCACACGGGATGTCGCTTTTGGTGTCGCGCCGAGACTCAATGCTGCCGGACGGCTTGAAGACATGTCCATTGGCATTGAGTGTCTTCTCTCTGAAGATAGTGCTACTGCTGCAGAATTGGCTGAACGATTGGACGGAATCAACAAGGAACGTCGATCAATAGAAGATGAGATGAAAGCTCAGGCGATTAAGATCGTTGATGCGACTTTCCCTTCCAAGCCAGCATCTAAAGGCGCTTCTAGCACTGGGAAGGACAAAGCAGATCAGTATGGAATTTGTCTATATGACCCATCTTGGCACCAGGGCGTTGTTGGCATTATAGCTTCCAGAATAAAGGATCGACTTCACCGTCCTGTTATAGCCTTCGCAAAGGCTTCTGATACTGAAATCAAAGGCTCCGCACGCTCCATCCGAGGGCTCCATATTCGCGATACCCTTGATGCGATCGCAACGGCGAATCCTGGGCTGATTGATAAATTTGGTGGACACGCTATGGCCGCTGGCTTAAGTTTGCCGATCGACAAATATGCAGAATTTTCAGCACTCTTTAACGCAGAGGCTAAAAAAAACCTAGCGCCTGCAGACCTTGAACAACAAGTGTTGAGCGACGGTGAGCTAGACGCTGGTATTACGCTTGCGACTGCGCGGGCAGTGATTGAAGCTGCCCCTTGGGGACAAGGATTTGCCGAGCCAATTTTCGATGGTGAATTTGAAGTTATCGATCAGCGCATTCTTGGCGACAAACATTTGAAGTTAAGATTGATGAAAGATGATGAGCTAATTGATGCCATCGCGTTCAATCATAATCGATTGATCGAAAATCGCATGAAACGTTTGGCCTATCGGATTGATATCAACGCTTACCGAGGATTGGAAAAGGTGCAGTTGATCATTGAAAGTGTTGATGTGGAAGTGCACGATAAATAATCGTACCCCTGCGCTCGTCGCTCTAGGCTGGCAGTCTTCGCATTGATGCGGAGCAAGACCTGATATTTTTCGCCAAGTGAATTGCTGCTGCGCGCTTAACGAACACAGTCTAGATGGCTTTCGGCTAAATGGATAAGTGCTCAAGCCCGGTCCAGCTGTTAATCCGCTGTTGCAATTCCCTCTGACAATACGCTTGAGATAATTGTTCTTCAGGGCCTTTTTCGTCAGAACGTGTTTCCGCGGAAACATTGTTAGAATTAACATTAACTTCCGCTTTCTTTCTTTTGCTTTCTGCCTGAATGATCTCCAGAGCCTTAATTACTTGTACGCCTTCTGAGGTGGTAAGCGAGCAATGATGATGTACCTTCCGGACTCCATCCTGATGCCATGTTAGTTCTTTATGCTGCTCCCGGTTTTCGTGCTCGATAGCATTCTGTAGCAGTTTGCAGCGCTGGTATTCCTTAACAAAGTACTCCATGTGATTTGCAGTACCATACTCAGCTATGTGTAAGAGGAATTCTTCGTTTCCAGGGGTTGCTACGCGGGTCATTGCACGAACCTTCGAATAACTTCCTATTTATAACAAATGGACGATGAGAACGCTTCATCTATCAAGGGCAAGTCTGGCAATGATAGAACCATTCGAATTTGCTCTCGACCCATCATCATTCTCATACCGATTTCCCCGTACAGCCCTTCCTGTCAAACGAGTGCGCAAACGATTGAATACCATCGCCTCGCCGCTAGCCTGACACTGGCCAGTGCTTTGCTGAAATGAATCATAACTAATTGGCTTATGGCTCTCGGCGTGGTGAGTCAGGTCACGCTGTATCGAGTCACGCATGAGCTTTTCGGATAACCGTAATTGTGTACAGAGTTATGTGTTTTCATGGCCATTTTTGGAAAGAGTTTGGAGGATTAAAGGTGGCTGTTTATAGAAGAAACGCTTTGTTTTAATTGATTTTTTTGTCAAGAGCCAAGGTAATACCGGCAGCCATAAGGTGACCACACTAAACAGGCCATGGTAGCGTGGGACAAAGATTATTAACGGTGCATACACTGGTCGGAAGCATTGGAGGGGCAGATGAAAATCACCTTACATAATTGTTCTGTTTCGAAATGGACTTTTCTGCAGGCTCGTTATGTAGCAACAAAACAATTGTGAAACTCGTCGTCATTTACGGTCAAGAAGCAACTGGCAAGCTGACTATCGCCAAGTCGCTTGCGGCAGCAACTTCCCTTAAGCTTTTTCACAATCACGTCAGTATTGACGTCGCAAATACGCTCTTCAAATATGGTGAACAAGACTGCGATGATCTCGTTTTGTGTGTTCGGCTTTTGGTGATGGAGGCTGCCGCCAAGAGTGATATTGCTGGATTGATCTTTACTTGGGCATATACTCATCCCGAGTGTTTCGCACAGCTACAAGCAATTTTGGAAACTGTTGCACCCTACAATTCTGTAGTTCATTTCGTCCACGTTCATTGTTCACAATATGAGCTAGAAATGCGCCAGCAATCATGGAATAGAACACTTGCAGGAAAAATTGATTCTGTTGCAGGTCTCCACAAACAACAGAAGCGAAAGAATTGTATCGAAATTCCAAACTCGAACTCTTTAGTATTAAAAAATAGCAGGTTTCCGCCAGAAGCAGCCGGACGTCTAATAATTGAAGAATTCGGACTCAATACTTAGGTTCACAACATGAAAGCAATCAACCATTCAACTCGCTGTTATCCAGTATGTTAGTACTGCACACCGAGCGGTTATCGCTACGAGACCCCATTATTTCTGATGTTGAAGCGCTTGCTTCATATCAGAGTCATGAACTTTATCTGCAACACTATGACCAACCACCGAATACTCAAAAAATCATCGAGTTGGCAATCAGCTGGGTATCGCAGACACCACGCAAGAATTTCCAGCTAATTGTTGAGCTCACAGGCGACAATGAAGTGATTGGGTGTGCGGGTCTTCGGCAGGACGGTTATCCGGAATGTGAGGCAGAAATTGGCCTTGAGTTTCATCCCGATTACTGGGGCAAAGGTTACGCAACCGAGAGCCTGATTGCCCTCATTGAGCTTGCGAGAAGTCGAGGCATATCTAACGTTCATGCATTAACGGATGTATCTAACGCTAGGGCAATTAGACTGACGAAAAAGGTCGGTTTTGAACCGGTTGGGGTTAGCCATGAGATAGCGAGGTTTTGCTTGAGTTTGGTAGGATAGTTTTTGTTATTTTCTTTCTCCACCTGTAGTCTAATAAGTCTTTAATATTCAGGTAATCACATGGTCAGCTTGCAACACTTTTCATCGGACGCTCCGATAACTAATGTAGTCGAAGCCATTGGCCAAGATGGCGGTTGCGTCATAGACAGTTTATTTTCAGCCGAGTTCTGCGCTCAACTCATGTCAGATTTTGCGCCACATTTGTCAGAAACCGACTGGGGTATCGATGATTTGGGTTATCGAGATGATTTTTATGGCCTGAAAACCAAGCGTCTGCACGGCTTGTTTTCTAAATCCCCAAAAATGGAAAGTGTGCTGATGCACCCGACTTTCATTGCTATTGCCAACAGTATGTTAATAGAAAGTAAACTGTCGAATGAAGTTCGTTTAAGCAACGCTGAGTTGATGGTGATTGGTCAAGATCAGTCAAATCAAGTGTTTCACACTGACGGCACCTCCTGGCGACGCGCGCAGCAGCATGAACATCCAAGAGAAATTCTATTTAGCACTAATATTGCACTGACGCCCTTTACGCAAACCAACGGCGCGACACGGGTTGTTCCTGGCAGCCATCTTTGGAAGACATTTAGAGAGCCAACAGCGGATGAAGTTTGCTTGGCGACAATGACGCAAGGTTCAGTGTTACTCTATTCGGGTAATATTATTCACAGTGGTGGTGAAAACCAAGAGGCTGAGCAGAGAATAGGCTTGTACCAGGGATATGTTGCAAGCTGGTTGCGTCCGCTTGAGAATCACTTAATTACCAATGAGGCCACTGATATCGCCAGGATGTCCGCAGATGCTCAAACCATGCTAGATGTGAGTCCAAGCGGTTACACTGTTTTTGCGTAGTAAGTAAGTAAGTGGTTGTGTGTGGCTAAGTGAGT
>JBLHWY010000090.1:0-25692 GCA_047629195.1 Candidatus Azotimanducaceae bacterium | reverse complement strand
GAGACACATGCGCTTCCCAAATTGCAGTTGGATATTTACGGCGGGACCTATGTAGCGGGTGATGAAGAATCAATGATGTCTTCTGAAACGCAATTTGATCTCTACGCATTGGTAAAGGACTCGTTGTCGATAGCAAATCCATTTGTTTTAACAACAGCATTGGTTCCACAAGAGGAGGGTGTTGCTGGTGGAGATTTTGGAAATATCAGTGTTACTACCACGCAAGACGATGTGTCTATGACCTTCAACCTCGGCAATGATGACTTTACCTTTGGCAAACCTGGAGGTTTGTCAAAGCATGGAATATTTGAAACTGATTTTTGGGAACTGGCATTTAACTTTGAAAGCATCAATACATCTGGTGGGTACAATGTTGAGGACGACGGCGGTTCTGGTCCTATTGCGGGTGACGATCTGTATTTTCAGGCGTTCCAGATAGACTTGTCAGGATTTACTGGGGCTTATGACGTGCACTTTGATCTTTACTCGCCATCACTTGGAAAGTTCGCACCTTACTCCCATGATGCTGGCGTGCTATCGGTGCTATCGGTTGACGCCCCGAGAAACCTCTTCTTTATGGGGTTGTTGATGACGTTTGCAGGCTGCTATGCAAAGCGACGACGCGAGTACGATGGTAAGGTCGGCAAAGTATCTGACTCGTCGTCCGAGGTTAGGTTTTAAGATATTCCTTGGCGGTAAGAGCACTGGGTTGTGCCAGACCCAGTCGTGTCATATGACGCCACAAGGTCATGCGACTCATGCCGAGACTGCGGGCGGCCGCTGATTTGTTTTGGTTAACCTGCTCAAGGGCAAGTTCGATAGCTTGCTGGTCAATTGCTGGTGGGTATTGTGTCGCTGGCAGCAAGGTGTGTGCTTGCGTTTTTACGCGATAAGGCAGGTGGTCCAGGTTCACTGTTCCATCTGGTGAGTAAGTTCGTGCATAGGTTGCTGTGTTTTGAAGTTCTCGAACATTTCCCGGCCAATTATAGCTAAGTAGTGTCTGGGCGGCATTGTGATCAAGTGTGCAGCCGCTAAAATGTATGAATAGCGTCACGATATCTTCTGTGCGTTCGCGCAGCGGCGGTAGATTGAGAGGGAACACATCGAGGCGATACATCAGATCAGCCCTAAACATACCGCGAGCTACAGCGTCTTCCATCCGAGTTGATGATGCTGAAATTATCTGGCAATCGAATGATTTGGGTTCCGTATCGCCAACGGAAGTGTACTCGCGTTCTTGCAAGACGCGCAGCAACTTGCATTGAATGATGTGCGGCAAGTCGGTGATCTCATCCAGAAACAGGGTGCCACCATCGGCTTTTTGTAGCAGGCCAGGTTGATCCTGTATGGCGCCGGTAAAAGCCCCTTTCTTGTGACCAAAAAGCTGTGATTCCAGAAGCTCAGGTGTGAGATTACTACCGTTGATTGCGACAAATTGCCCTTCCCTATAGCTGGAAACTTCGTGTACTGATTTCGCAACCAGTTCTTTGCCAGTGCCAGTCTCGCCATAAATAAATACAGGAGCGCTTTGGTTCCGCAACAGCTCAACTTTATCCAGCACCGCGAGCATTTTTGGGCTTGATGTAATGAGGTTGTGCGGTCGAATTTCGGATTCGTTCTGGGTGGTAATCTTTCGCCGCGCTGGCTTCAAAAAACTGCGCAGCGATAGCTTGAGCGCCTGATTGTTCCAGGGTTTCTGCACAAAGTGCTGGATGACACCGCTGTTAAAGGCGACCACCAAGTCTTCGAAGTCACGAAAAGAACTCATTAATACTCGAGCGCAATTCGGTTGCAAAGCCTGGGCCTTTAAGAGCAGTTCTATGCCTTCCATTTCAGGCATCCTTTGATCTGATAACACCAGGTCAAACTGTTCAGACCCCAGTATGCTAAGCGCATCCAGTGGCTGGGACGCGCTGGAAAGGTCATAGCCCTCGGGCTGCAGTAACCGATACAACGCGCGTATGATGTTGCTTCGGTCGTCTACGATCAAAACTTTTTTCATTATGTAATGTCCATGATGAGCGCTTCTACGAGTGTGTCCTCATACCGTTGTCCTCGCTGGCTTTGAATGAAGTCAGTGGCGAAGGACACACCAGAGCCGTTCTGCTGGCAAAATATACAAAGTTCTTCGTATTCGGTAGCGATTTCCAGTATCTGGGCGCATTCATTTGCTGGCGAATTAGGCGCTGATATCAGGTGCGGGCGATGTTGACGAACGATATCCGCCAGTTCATGATGTTCGTTGGCGACAAGGCTGGCGCTAAATGCAGGATAGATAGCATATTGATCAATGTCGGGTCTTGACATGCTGATGAAGCTCCGAGAGACCATTTCGGCAGGGAGCACCAGTTCGCCAAGGCGATGTAGCGCCGCTGCCTGTAATACCTGTTCTCGTTGTTCTTGAGGTAGTCCTAGTCGTTCCGCGAGCTTTCGAGTTCTGATCGTGACCGATTTGCCAAGCCCAGCTTTAATGGGACACCGTGCCCGCAGCATCAGTTCGCCAAACTGAATCAGTGAATCATATTGCCTGCTTGCTAGTGCCTCACTCGTCAGGTTCAGGAGGTTAGTTGACACATCCATACGGTCATGCAGCTTGTCAATATCTGCAATCATTGTGTTGTGCTTGTTCTTTCGGTTTTTCAGTTTGTGCGCTTCTGTTATTTCTTCGTCAATCACAGATCGAAGCTCTGTGTTATTCCAAGGTTTTGTTAGATATCGATTAACTGCACCTTGATTGATGGCTGCAATCGCGCGGTCTGTGTCCGCAAACCCAGTAAGAACAACACGACGGGTATTCGGTGATTCGACTTTACTAAGCAACTCTGTACCATCGATCCCTGGCATTTGGATGTCTGAAACAATGACGTCTATTTCGTTGTTGGCAATGAGCGACAGTGCTGTCTCGCCGCTGTCAGCCATGATTACCTTGAGGTGTCTGTTCTGCAACAACCTTTGTAATGCATTGCAGACGTTTGGCTCATCGTCTACGACTAAAACTGTAGCTTGATTCATGTTGGTTTCTCTGTTGGCAAGATAATTGCTTAATACCATTCAAGGATTGTGCCAAGAAGCCGTTGGCCCATATTTAGAGGGCTTGCGAGAGTAAAGGACACAAATCTGTCAATGTTGAGTTGGCGCTCTGCGTCAGAAAGCTGTGAAACACGTCACATCTAGGATAAAAAAATGAAAGGAATCGTTATGACCTTGTTAGAGCGCATGGTGGTCGAGGAGGCTGGTTTGGAACTTTGGCAATCCATGCTTGATGAAACGGGATTGCCGGGTGTCTATACCGCAGGTGGGCTTTATGACGACGAGGAGGTGTTTGCACTGGTAAATAGCCTTAGCAACAAAACTGCCGTAGCCACGGAGCTTGTTCTCTGCAAATTCGGTCGCTATATGATGACCCCGTTTAGGGAGCTGTATCCGATGTTCTTTGATGAAGGCATGGGATTCTTTGATTTTTTGTTGAGCGTAGATTCAGTGATCCATTTAGAGGTGAAGAAGTTGTATCCGGATGCCCAGTTGCCCTCTTTTAGTTTCGAGCTCGTGGAGGGAGGCAAGCAGTTGAAGGTTCGCTATGAATCTAATCGTCAGTTGTGCGACCTCGCAATTGGTCTAATGGAGGAATCGGCAAACGTTTTCAATGTTGTGTGTACCATAACCCATGGGCCGCATTGTCTTAAGAATGGTGATGACCATTGCGATTTGTCGGTGCTATCGAATGGGTGAGGTAGAGTTGTTGCAGGCAGCACTAAAAAGGGAGCGAGCTGCGCGTGCAGAGGGAGAGCGATTGCTCGAGAGTAAAACACGTGAATTATATCTCGCCAATCAGGCAATCATTGAGCAAAACGTCGCACTGCAGGAGCAGCAAAAGCGGTTAGTGCACACGGAAAAAATGGCATCAATTGGCTTGCTTTCCGCGGGTGTTGCTCATGAAATTAACAATCCCGTGGGATATGCTTATAGCAATATGCAGATGTTAAAAGAGAACATGCCGCTGCTCAACTCGATCACAGGTATTGAGAACTTTGAGACGGCAGCTTTGCTGGCTGATCTGCCAAGCATGATAGATGAGACGCTTGAAGGTCTTGAGCGAGTTCGAAGCATTGTGGATGATATGAGAGGCTTTGCCCGCAAAGGTGCCGACGTATTTCAACAAGTTGACTTGAGGGCAGAGGTGCAGCGAGTGATTAATCTGCTAAGCAATGAAACCAAGTACCTATGCAATGTAGTGCTCTCTCTAGAGGAGATACCTTTGGTTGAGTGTAGCGCGGAGCGAATTGGCCAAGTGATGCTCAACCTGATTTTTAATGCCGCTCAGGCCATCTCGCGAGGCGGTAAGATCACGATCAGTACGCGACGGGTTGGTGGGTTGGTTGCTCTGACTGTTGAAGATGATGGCAAGGGAATCTCAAAGGCGGATCTTGGTGAGCTCTTTTCACCTTTTTTTACGACGAAAATGGCTGGGGAAGGCACCGGTATGGGCTTATTCATCTGTTATAACATTGTGGCGGAACATGGGGGTGAAATATTGGTTCATTCTGAGTTTGGTGTTGGCTCACGATTTGATGTGATTTTGCCTATTTCTCAGAGCGATGCCCGGCCATCGCAGATGCCTGATGTCGCTTGAAATGACACGATAAGGCGCAGATGGTAAATGCGCGCTGATCGGATCGAAAAAGACGAAGAATGTGGTTTATGTCATCGAATGATGTGATCACGGATATTGTGGTATTGCTTTTGCTCTGGCGCTTTAATCTGAATTCGTAACCAAGTTTTGCTATTCGTAGTAGTTGTTTGAGTTTAGTCGAAGGTGAGCGGCTTCTGGTTTTGTCACGGTTTGGCCATGCGGTGCAGCGTGACCAGTCGCCGCTGAAATTGATGCTATCTTTGGACATTAGAGTTTAGGTGCTGTGCTCACCTTCGAGCTACCGGTCAGTGTGTTTGCTGGTGTTGGTGATAATCTTTTTGAGCAAACAGGCACTGGTGGTTATGTCGGGGGGGCTGAACTTTGTTGCGGGGCAGGTCGTTACCATTAAGGTCAATGCGCCAGACTCCGTCTAAGCAGCTTTCGGCCGAATGCGTGAGTGCGGAGGGGTGACCCGTTTGGAAATCCTCCGTTGGCACGTCTTCAGAACTCTGTGCTTCAGACTTGTGTTCTCTACAAAAAGTTTCCGCGGAAACATTGTTAGAATCAGCATTAACTTCTGCTGTTACTTCAACTTTCAATTCAACTTTTGGTTTAATTACAGCATCGATAGGCGCCTGTGCTTTTTTTTACAAGCGCACCATCTTCTGTTGGTAAGCGGGCTTTGATGATTTACATGCCTGTTTCATCCTTGTGCCATGCTTTGCTATCTGCAACAGAAATGCTTCATTGATCAAAGGCCAATTTGGTCATGAACGGGCCACGCGAATTTTCTCTCGATTCATCATCATCCCCATGCCAACCATCGTGCTGGTTGAACGCGAACAGCAACTTGACTACGAACCTCGCGTTCCTAGGCATCTTGTTGAAAGTCTTTACAATAAAACTGATTGTGGTTGTCGGCGTAGTGAGCGAGGACACTCGAAATCAGGTTAAGTAGGGGTTTCCTAGATGCTGTTTAATATACGGTGCTATGTATTTTTACAGTTATTATAGGAAAGAACTTGGTGGAATAAAGGCGGCTGTTCACCGTTGCTTCTCAAGAATGTATCTCGCCAACTGCCTACCTTCACCGCAACAATGTCGGGACACCAACAATAAAATCGGCACACCGATGAGTTAATGACATAAGCATAAAATTCCGCCATTTCGCAAAAACCTGTCATAGCTTTAGCTTATCTAGAATCGAGCATCGTCGTCAATTGGGATGAAAAGGCAGGTTCTTGGCGTGCCATCAACTGCTCTGCTCTTATGGCCCTGACCTTCTGTATCTTCGGCGAGCAGTACTTCGCCTGATTCAAGCCTGCGACAGGTTCCATCGCCAATGGTGATATCAACGGAGCCAATGAGGTTCACGACAAACTGCCGTCTTGGTGCGGTGTGGAAGTCAAGGTCGTAGTCGCCGCCCACTTCTCGAAAGATAACCCCAGACCCCTTTACTAGTCCTGAGAGTTTTCCCCCAACGCCGTATTCTGACATGGTTACGTCGACATCCTCGAAGTGAGAAGCGTTGTCGGATCCAGTAAATACTCTTAGTACTTTCATTTAGTAAACCCAGTTGGATAGTGTCGCTGCAATGGTAATTGAGCAGGAAGTTAGTGAATTCGAATTGTTCTATGTCAGGGGCGGCTTATCAAGCAGTATCTGATGATATGCTTGGTGCTCGACTTAAAGTGGGATCAAATAAATGGACTCTTTAAGAAGTTGACAAAAAATGTTTTAGCGCTGCGAGCGACCCTTCATGGAACCAAGTACTGGAAGGACAAAAAGCTTAACGACGGTATCTCTGTGCGTGTGTAAATCGCATTATGCTGAAATTATTGAACTGCTGGTCATTTCGTCGCTATTGTCATAAACCTACCATCGACATCCCATTATCACATCTGCTTATTTCCCGCTTTTCTTGCCGCGACATTTCTAAATTGTGAATAAATGGTTGGTAAGGTGTGAGAGTGGGAAAAACCGCTTATTCTATTATTCTCATTGTTGATTTGTGGCACCAATTCATAACCACTCTTTTGACACGCTTCTCATTGTTGATGATCTTGTAGAAACCATTGATGAACGCAATAGCTGCTTTTTTCTTACGATCGGAAAGGTATGGAAATTCTTGATAGAGGGCGAGTATCGCAGCCTTTTTGTTATTGAACATTTCGATATTTTCGTCAAGAAGATAGTTGTTTCTGCAGTAACCCCGATACAGGCGCTTGCGTATCGATGTCTGTCCCATTCCAACGAACGGTTTTGAGTACTTCGCGTTCACAATACCCGCGAGGTCGAAATCATAAGGTATCGATAGGAGACGCTCATCGGCCAACCTGAACAACTTGTAGTTGTGGCAACATTCTTCCTGCTTGCCATGGGTTGCTGACCAGTCCACATTAGCGATCAGAAGCTGAAACAGGCTGCCCTGATTGAGGTGTCGACTATCAATGTCCACTGCGGATGATTTTTGAATTTTTAGCTGCTTTGCTCCAATACGTTTCGCCAAACGTTTTTTGTGTTCAATGAAAAAAGCTAGATTACGTCGTGGCTTCCGCTTCGAATCTACTTCCTCATAAGTGATATTCGCGAGACGGACGGAAAAACTCAGGGGGGTGATCTCATTAAAAACGCGATATGCAAGATATTCGAGCATCAAGTACTCTTCATATTTTCTGTTAACCGGATCGCACTGATTAACGAGTTTCAGTTTCTTTTGGTTCTCAAAGACAGTGCCTTCGGTATGGTTTTTATTGAAGATCAGCTTTAGTGGTGTGAACTTACATGTGCTTCGTCGTCTACGGAAATTGCCGCGCGCTTCAAGCTCAACCTTTAACTCTATCGTTTCGTTTTCCTCGTCTCGATAGGTCAAAACTGCAGGATACCTGACGTCCAATTCACGTTTTCTGCTGATCGTTTTCAACGGACCCTTCAAAGTCAGTTCGAGTATCTTGTGGGTTTGAAACAGAGGGTCTGCGTCTGCCGCGAATCCAGATGGCATAAATAAGCTGAAACACACCATTAAAATCGCGCAGCGCACGGCTCTCATCGAATCCAACAACGACGAAACAATAGAAACTTGAGTATTTAGCTTGAGCATAGCGGAGGATCGTAAATTTAAACCACATTCACCCAGATTGCAAAAGTATCATGAATGGAGCTTTTTGCTAAAAAAGTCTGTAGGGCTAGTTTTTTTGTAGAGCAAGGCGAATGTCTGAATAGGCATTGATCTACTGTCTTACAGACCGCCGGGATGATCACTTAGGAGATTTAAAGGTCGGGCAGAGATGATACGGCTGTTTCTGCAGTTTGGCTTGATCAAAATTATCAGTGGCCAGGTACTGGCAAGCTAAGAGTTCTGCTCAAATTGCGATTCAGATTGTGACCCGAAACAGAGCAGTATGGCAAAACTCAACTTGGTTTTTCTCTTATCGAGAATCATCATGATGCCTTGGGGCTAGCCTGTGCAGCTGAGCAATTGCCGATTGTGGAAGGCTATGCGCTCGATCTCGATATAAAGCCCCTGCAACAGAAATTGAGATGAGAAATAGCGCTCGCAGTCGTCAGGAAATGTTCGATTTATTACAGGCGATAGAATCTAGAGTGATCTAAGGATGTTTAGATTCTGTTTCGTAATGGCGCCCTTTAACGTTCGCAAATTAGGATGTTCGTATCATTGCCAGCCCAGGCGTCGTGCCACTCACTATTGATGAGGCCCTCGGCTTTTCAGACCCAGAGCGACTGCAGGCTATGGCTGTCGCGATTGCAGTTGCAGTTAAAGATGCAGAGATAATCTTACTAACCTTACGCTAGTGCGTTTTACAGGTGTTTGGAATACTGAGGTTTTTAGGTTTTAAGCGAGCGCGGTAGATTTTGAAAACGCAGAAGATTGAGGATGATTTACCCAATTGCCGAACTAGAGTAGCGCTACGAGAATAAGTAATTTAAACCGCATTTTCCCTAAATTTCAAAAGTATCCTGGCAAAGAATTCTTAGACAAAAAGTTTGGGGTAACAGCTTGTCGGTACTGGGTGGTCATGTCTGTAAAGGAGTTGATCTAGTACCCAGTTTGAGTGTGGGTGAGACTGCAGCAGCAAATGCCGACCAGATAAAGGGATAGGTGTTTCGGGTTCTGCTGCTGTCCTGTCTACCATGCGAGATATACGATAAGGCGTATAATGCGATGGTAGCCTGATGTACAGATTGAATAGAAAATAATACAGGTCATTGATTTGGTTACACGAAGGAGAGGTGTTGAAGGGATGAAGAGAAAAGATATCCATGATCGTGTTCTGCAAGCTAGCTCAATAGATGAGCTTGCCAGCGTGTATGCCGAATGGGCGGATCGCTACGATGAAGATCTCGAAAAAGAGATGGGTTATCAGGCACCCACAAGGGTCGCCAGGTTATTACGCGATCATCTAGCGCCTGAAGGAGTCGACCTTCTCGATGCTGGTTGCGGTACCGGACTAGTTGGGGTTGCACTGTCCGCTATGGGTTATCTCGCAATAGATGGTCTTGATTATTCACCCGACATGTTGAATCAGGCGAAGAAGAAAGGTGTGTATGGAAGCCTATGGCAAGCTGACATGTTGGCGCGGTTGGCTGTTCCAGCCAGGCGCTACGATGCTGTAACCTGTGTAGGAACCTTCACGCTCGGGCATGTTGGACCTGACGCCCTCAATGAATTAGTTAGGATAACCCGTAGAGGTGGCTATATTTGCTTCACTGTTCGCAGCGAAGCTTGGGAGCAGGACAAGTACACTGCAGCGATTAGTGCACTTGTCTTAGAGAAAGCCTGTGAGGTCATCACAAACGAGGTAGTTGTTTACATTGAAGAGGAGATGTCGACTTGCCACCTTTGCCTCTTCAGAGTTTGTTAGATAGTTGGACTCTATTTGTTGACGACTCTCTTTTCGACCTGACAACACAGCTGCGAAATTTAACACCCACGTTCGCTGATTTGTTGATATGATGATATCAATCTTTCCGGCGGAGAAAACTTATGAGCTATGACCTTCTCATTAAGAACGGCATGGTGGTAGATGGATCAGGTAACGCGAGGTATCGTGCTGATGTTGCCATTAAAGACGGCAAAATCGCGAAGATTGGTCGTGTTAACGAAAAGGCCAAACAGACCATCGATGCAGAAGGTCATGTGGTTTCGCCAGGTTTTGTGGATGGTCATACCCACATGGATGCTCAGATTTTTTGGGACCCGATCGGGTCTTGCTCCAGCTATCATGGTGTGACCAGTGTTGTGATGGGCAACTGTGGATTTACCTTAGCCCCCTGTAAAAAGAAAGATGCTGATCTGGTTTTTCGCAGTCTGGAACGCGCCGAGGATCTTTCACGTGATGCCATGCTGGCGGGTATCGACTGGACATGGGAAACGTTTCCTGAGTTTCTAGATGTCGTCGACAACTTGGACAAAGGAATCAACTACGCTGGCTACATCGGCCATTCAGCTTTACGCACCTACACGATGGGCGAAAAGGCGTTCGAACAAGAAGCCAGTGAAGATGAAGTCAAGCACATGCAAGCCTTAGTAAAAGAAGCCATGCACGCAGGTGCTGTCGGCTTTTCTACGTCACGTACATTCAACCATACCACCGCTGATGACCGACCCGTTGCGAGTCGTCTTGCTAATTGGCAAGAAGTTCGAGCTATCGTTAACGCGGTCGGTGAAACAGGCAAGGGTATATTCGAAATAGCAGGAGAAGCACCCGGTCGAGACCCAGAACGTATTCGTGAATATCACGAGCGCCTACGGGATCTCGCTGTCGAATCTGGCGTAACGCAGACCTGGGGAATGTTCAGCGTCAAGGCTGCCCCAGATCTTTGGCGCCCCTATTTTGACTTGTTGGATGAAACCGCGGCGGCGGGCGGAAGAATGTTTGCTCAGGTTCACAGTCGTGGTCTGAACAATATATTATCTTTTGAAAGCGCTATGCCCTATGACAACTGGGAAATGTGGCGAGATATCCGCGCACTGCCTCTGGCAGAACAACATGCACGCATGAGCAATCCGGAAACGAAGGCAAAGCTCGTTGAAATTGCCAATCGTAAATATACTGGGCCACGAATTGTCGGTGCAGAATTACGTCCGCCGAATTGGGACTTTGTGTTCCCTATGGATGACATGGTTTACGACAAGCCATCGATGGCCCAAATTGCGCAGGAGAAGGGGGTTGATCCTGTCGAGTTGATGATCGATATGGCGCTCGAACGTGATTTGAAAATGTTCTTTCGCACGCCGATCGCCAACGAAAACCAAGACCATGTGCTGGAGATGATCAAGCATCCACGTTCAGCAGTGACATTTTCCGATTCCGGTGCGCATGTATCTCAGATAATGGACAGCTCATTGCAAACCCATCTACTCAGCTATTGGGTCCGTGAGAAAGGGGCATTGACCCTCGAAGAAGCCGTTAAACAAATCACCTATAATACCGCCACCTTGTGGGGGCTACACGATCGCGGCTTGTTGCGTCAAGGCATGGCCGCGGACGTTGTTGTTTTTGACCCTGAGACTGTTGGCCCGAACATGCCAGAAGTCCTAAACGACTTGCCGGCAGGTGCACAACGGTTGAAGCAGACAGCTAGCGGAATATTGAATACCGTCGTTAATGGGGAGGTTTTTCTGACTAACAATGAACATAGCGGTGCAACGGCAGGCCGGTTATTACGAAGCTAAAGTCACACGATAACGAAGCAATCGACTCGTAACTGTCGAATTTAACCGAGTTCTGTGATGCGCTAGGGGAGAGATAGGGTTTATTTTTCTTGTCTTCGAGCGGTTGGCCGTATGATCGATAAAAAACGCGTTGACCAACCTTGTAGTTTCCCATGCGTATTCAAAGGTACGATACGTTAAAAGTTTCAGTCGTTTTTCCCAGCGTCATCTGCCGCGAAGGACCAGAAGGCATTAGAAAGCTCATCAAAGGTATCGAAGATCTTGGCTACGACGAGCTTGATATGTTCGATCACGTTGCTATGGGGTATCCCACAGCAACACGCCGGGCGCCTTTTTACACGCCACAAATGCCAATCATGAAAGCCTTTATGATGCTGTCGTTCGCAGCGGTCATCACAGATCGAATAGGACTCTGCACGGGGATTCTGGTGCTGCCACAACGCGAACCCAACACTGGTCGCAAAACAAGTCAGCACACTCGACACCTTGTCAGCTGGTCGGGTCAGATTAGGCAATTCGTTTACTACGTGCCTACTAGCAGGACGAACATGTGAATTTTGACGGTAATTATTACCGCGCTGATGAGATCGCGATGTAATCCAAGCAACCTCGCGCAGGTAACATACCCACCTTGATTGGTGTTACCAAATCGCTGTCGCTGAAGCGAGTCGTCGAACTTGGTGATGGCTGGATGGCGATGAATGCGCCCGGCGATGGCCCCTTGTCTGCGAGAATTCAACAATTAAATGACTATGCGGATACCGCGGGCGTGACCAAGCATCTAGCGGTATGTAAATGTCACTTTCGCCAAATGCGCTAAACAAAGACGAGCGTAAACGCTTCTACGCCGATCCAGATCTGCTGCGTCGTCGGGTTGCAAAAATCAGGGACCTTGGCTTTGACCGCACCGCAATCGACTGCGGGCCGATATTCCAGCTCGGCTATCGCGCGAGCGATGCACTCATTGATCATTTGGGTGTTATTCACGACGCACTAAGTGCAGAACTTGGATGACACTTAACTCACGCTTAACTCACGTGCGGAGGAAACAAAATGACAGATAATAAACGTACCGGACCGCTTGCTGGCCGCACCATTATCGATTGCACCATGGCGTACGCTGGACCGTTTGGTACTGTGTTACTGGCGAGTCTCGGCGCCAACGTCATCAAGGTTGAACCACCGGGCGGCGACAATTTTAGGCCGATTCCTCCGTTTCCGCCGGATTATGAACACGCGAACAAACACACGGGTGCTGGGGTCGACTATGGCATGCCTAGACGTTGCTGGGCAAAGCGTTGGCGGTCTGGTTTGAGCAACTGGTGATCTGTTCCCAGTAGCTATATCTGATATTTACCCCGGTACCCTGATGGCGCTTGGTTTACTAGCGGCTGTTCATCGCGTGCAAATTTGCTGCCAAGGGGAATTTTTCGATGTTGCGATGTACGACAGTATGCTCACCTTATTGAAGTCGAACGTTGCGGCTTACAGCCTGACAGGTAAACAAAGCAAACCGGGTAAAAAAGCGCTGGTTCCGTTTGACCTTTTTTCCACAGTAGTTGGCCGCATCGCCATTGCAGCGCCTGTTGAACGACACTGGCAAGCACTCTGCCATGCGATGGCACGCGAAGATTTAATAAGTGATGATCGTACTCGCAGCAACCGGCGTCGCGCTGTCAATCAGGATTTCACCGAGGCGCAAATCAGTGCTTGGACATCAGCAAAATCCAAGGCAGATATACTGGCATCAATAGGCGGCAATGTGCCTTGTGGTCTGGCGAACACCATGGCAGAGGTATTAGCTGACCCTCATGTGTCTGCACGTAACATGATAGAGCGTTACCAGACGCAGGGTGACAATCCTGAAGTTGAGTTATCCGCAAATCCAATTAAATTTCAGCGCTCCAAAACCGCTTTGTATCAAGCACCGCCGAGGCTGGGAGAACATACTGAGGAAATACTCGCGGAGTTTGGCATCCGGCTCGATGAAACGTAGCTGATTGCCCCTGACGGGTATTCGGGCTCGTGGGTGCGATAGGGTTTCAGGGATTACCAGATCTTCGATATCGTTGCGTGTTTGATCGCTGAGAATTTTTGCATTTCGCCAAGTTGGAGCGTTTCTCGCATGGTTCGATTCCGCCAACGCCTTAAGTCGCGTCTGCGATTTGAGCGGGCTATCACTTAGATTTGTGCGGATTAGAAAATCAGGCACATGGCCTCTCTGTTCCAGATGCTGCTGCCAGGTAACTTCGACTTCCTTGTTTGAAATTTCTCTCAATGAAAATTTCCCTGCCATTTTACGAACACGGACGAAGCTTGAATTGTGCGTGCTTTCGCACACTGAGCTTTCATTGTTCAGGCAGATCTCTACGAGTCGTTGGAACAAATTTCGAAAGAGGCATGCTAATGCCTTCTGCAGTGGGGAGCTGAGCAAACGCTTTGTCTCGGGTATTCAAAATGGTGCTGGCACTATGTTCCAGAGGGATTGGCTAACTAGCGAGTCAAAGACGAGGGTGTGCTGAATAACTTTTGCCTTGTAGTTGAAGAGTGTTGGTTTAGGATTGATTTGCTGTGCTTTAATGTGGCAATTTACAGGCTGCAGTAATGGAGGCTAACCTGTCAAACGCACCCAAGAAGGTTGAAAAGTTCACTTTAGGTTGGATGATTGTAGGGTTTACAGCCACTGCACAGTTCTTTTCTGTTGGTATTGGGTATTACACGTTTGGTGTGTATCTGATTCCGTTAACGGAAGCGCTGGATGTAAGTCGTTTCAGTGTATCAATTGCACTATCGATTCAAACGATTTTAATCGCCATTTTTAGCCCTTTACTCGGACGCTTTCTTGCTGAGTACCCCGTTAAAGTTCTGATGTCACTTGGTGCGACTCTCTTGTCGCTTGGACTTGTTATTTGTGCCCACGCAACAACGATTTGGCACATTTATATTGGTTTTGGCTTAGTAATCGGCGTTGGCGTTACATTAACAGGAAATCTGCCTTGTAATCTGATCCTTGCTAATTGGTTTGTGAGACGCAGAGGCATGGCACTGGGTATTTCCCAAGCTGGCATTACGATCTCGGGCGTTCTGCTAGTGCCCCTCGCATCTTATTTTGTTACTCGCTATGGTTGGAATAACTCTTTTATGGCCTTCGCAGTATTTGTGCCAATCATATTGTTACCCCTGATCTGGAAATTTGCTATTCGCCATCCGCAAGACATGGGTTTGAATCCCGACGGTGATTTAAGCCCTCTTCCAGTGTTACCTATTTCCAGTAAAGACTGGAGCTTTAGGTACGCAATTCGGGAACGCGATTTATGGCTGATCAGTCTTATTGCCGGTCCCTGCTACATGGCGATTGCAGCAATTGTTATTGCTCTACCTTCGCATAGTGCAGATCTAGGTTTAACCACCATGCAGGGTGCAACAGCTGTGCTAGTCACTACCCTATTTGGCTCAATCGCAAAACCACTGGCCGGAACATTCTCGGACTATTTCCCTAAGCGCCTTGTCGTTGCTATCGCAATCGGACTGCAGGTGTTTGGTACTTTTCTAATATTGATTGCTGATGATTTGGCTACTTTGTGTTTGGCAGGTGTGTTTTTTGGGTTGGGTTACGGAGGTATCGCGCCGCTCTGGTCTCTATTGCTCGTGGAACGATTTGGCCTCGAGAATTTTTCAAAAGTCATGGGTGCAGCAATGCCACTAACAATGCCATTCAGTCTGGTTGGTCTGCCCCTGACAACACTGGTTTTCGATATAACCGGAAGCTATCGGCCAGCATTTGCCTGTTTATTCATTGCTTTCTTCATCTCTGCTGTCTGTCTTTGGTTGTTGAGATTGCCAACAGAACGCGGGGGCAAGGGTGAGCTAAGCGCGTAAAAAATAAACCCCAAAAATTGTAACAGCCCTGAAAAACTTCAGTCACCCATTTATCCTTGCAACCATCGTGTTGGCTATATTTTCCAGAACTGGCGCACGAGTAGAAGTCACGGATGCTTCGCGTTAGAAATAATGAAGGGTATGGCTTGTGGTGTAAACGTCGTGCTTACACCCTCGACCAACAGTAGAGTTTGAAATTGAATCAACATGGATTTGAACCAAGTCAGCAACTCATCAAGAGCCCATTTTTACTATTGTAGGTTCGTTGGGAAAATATGTCTTCGATTTAGAAAGTAGCGATGGTGTTGACAGTGAATTTTTCCTCTAATACCCTGTGATGTTGATAGTTTAGCTCTGAATAATAATGAAGGACGGTACATTATCATGACCATTAAGAAGCTTTTGATTGCAAATCGCGGTGAAATAGCGATTCGCATTGCTCGCGCAGCTGCAGATCTCGGTATAAAGACTACAGGTATCTACTCGGAAGATGACGAACAGAGTTTGCATTGCCGTAGCGTCGATCAAGCCATCCCCTTGTCTGGCCGCGGCGCACCGGCCTATCTTAATATTGACGCAATTGTCGAAATCGCGACTAACAACAGTTGTGATGCCATTCACCCTGGTTATGGGTTTCTTTCTGAAAATGCAGAATTTGCTAAACGCGCCGCTGCAGCTGGTCTTACGTTTGTTGGTCCAACACCGGAGTTGCTGGCGTTATTTGGCGATAAAGGTAAGGCTCGGGCGGCAGCCGTTAGCGCAGGTATTCCTGTTATCAAAGGCACCGACAGCAAAACGACCCTAGCTGAGGCAACAACTTTTTTTGAAGATTTGGGGTCAAATGGCGCAATAATGATCAAAGCGATTGCGGGTGGTGGTGGTCGAGGCACACGAGCTGTGACGAAAAAGGAAGATATCGCCGAGGCCTTTGCCCGCTGCGAATCTGAAGCTAAAAACGCGTTCGGGCGTGGTGATCTGTATGTTGAGGAACTTATTGCTCGCGCCCGCCATATTGAGGTGCAAATCGTCGCAGATGCTGCGGGAAATATCATCGATCTTGGCGAGCGGGAATGCAGCGTACAACGCCGCCATCAGAAAATTGTCGAAATCGCGCCGGCCCCTAATTTATCGGCAGCACTCCGTGATCGTATTATCGAAGCCTCGCTCAAATTAGCAACAGCGGTTGACTATCGTAGTCTTGGCACATTTGAGTTCTTAGTCGATGTTAACAGCAAGGACCGCTTTGCCTTCATCGAAGTGAATGCGCGGCTACAAGTCGAACATACAGTGACGGAGGAAGTCACGGGTGTTGATTTAGTCCAGGCGCAATTGGAAATCGCTGGCGGTGCAACACTTCCAGCGCTTGGTCTGGATTGTGCACCCAGTAGTCGTGGTTATGCAATTCAAGCGCGCGTCAATATGGAAACCATCGACGCAGATGGCACAGTTAGACCCGCGAGCGGTACACTAACTGCTTATGATGCCCCCAGTGGCCCAGGTATTCGTACCGATGGCTTTGGTTATGCTGGTTTCACGCCTAGCACCAGTTTCGATTCCTTGTTGGCCAAGGTCATTGCGCATAATCCTCGCCCCCGTTTTGAAGATGCGATTAATCGCACTTACCGAGCTTTAGCGGAGTTTCGCCTGGAGGGTGTCAGCACAAATATTCCTTTCTTACAGACCGTGCTGCAACATCCCGACTTTTCAAGTGGGGCTATTTATACCCGTTGGGTTGATGACAAATCCGCAGAGCTCTCTGGTGCATCACACACATCTAGGCATATGACTGCTGTGGTTGAAGATGCTGCCTCAAGCGGCTTGGCGGGTGCACAAGTGGCGAACAGCGCTGATCCGTTAGCCGTATTTGATTACGACAAAGGTCGTGACGATAAAATATCTAAGGCGGCTGTAAAAATCGATTTGACCGGACCTGATGGTTCGATCGGTATCCCAGCCCCTATCCAGGGTACGATTATTGTGGTCCAGGTTGAAGTAGGTGATGCTGTGGCTGCTGGTACACCCCTATTGGTCATGGAAGCCATGAAGATGGAACATATTATCTCTGCAGAGCAGGATGGTTTTGTTCGAGGTATCGCTGCAAAAGCTGGCGATATCATTATCGAGGGTCACCCACTGTTATATCTCGAAAATGCAGACATTGGAGACACGGGTGATATTGTTTCTGAAACCATTGATCTGGATGAAATCCGCGGGGATTTGCAGGAAAACATTGATCGACATGCCTGGACATTGGATGAAAATCGCCCGAAGGCTGTAGAAAAACGTCGTAGAACTGGGCAATTAACTGTTCGGGAGAATGTCGACAATCTCATAGATGAAGGGACGTTTGTTGAATATGGTGCATTAGTGCTTGCGGCACAACGTCGTCGCCGATCGATGGAGTGGTTGCGCGAAAATAGCCCCGGTGATGGTGTGGTGATGGGCATCGGCCATGTAAACGGTGAACAATTCCCGGATACAGAATCACGTTGTGCAGTTGTGGCATATGATTTTACTGTCTTAGCAGGCACGCAGGGCATGAAAAACCACTATAAACAGGATCGCATGTTTAGTGTCATCGAACGCTATCGCCTGCCGGTGGTGCTGTTCTCAGAAGGCGGTGGCGGACGGCCTGGTGACACGGACGGCGGTGGGGGCATTGGTATGGACGTCGAAACGTTTACGCAATGGTCGAAACTGTCTGGGCTTGTACCAATGGTAGGTGTCAATTCACGTTACTGTTTCGCAGGTAATACTGCATTGCTGGGTTGTTGTGATGTCATTATCGCGACTAAAAATTCAATTATCGGTATGGGTGGTCCAGCTATGATTGAGGGTGGCGGATTGGGAATTTTTGCGCCTGATGAGGTCGCTCCGCTGGATGTTCAAGTTCCGAATGGCGTGATTGATATTGTTGTGGAAGATGAAGCGGAAGCCGTCGAGGTCGCTAAAAAATATCTTTCATACTTCCAAGGACCGACTAAAGAGTGGGAGGCACCAGACCAGCGCGTGATGCGCCACATCGTGCCGGAAAATCGCAAGCGCATGTATGATATGCGTGACATCATCGACACCTTGGCAGATGTGGGCTCGGTGTTAGAAATCCGAAAAGAATTCGGTATTGGTATGATTACCGCATTTATCCGCGTTGAAGGTAAACCGCTCGGGTTGATTGCTAACAACCCACATCATCTTGCCGGTGCGATTGACTCAGATGGTGCAGATAAAGGCGCACGCTTTCTGCAACTGTGTGATGCGTTTGATATGCCAATCGTTTCACTAATGGATTGCCCAGGGATTATGGTTGGACCAGAAGTTGAGAAAACCGCTTTAGTGCGGCATTGTTGTCGCATGTTCAATACTGGCGCAAACCTCTCGGTGCCAATGTTCGGGTTGATTATTCGCAAGGCTTACGGTTTAGGTGTTCAGGCGATGTGCGGCGGCAGTTCTATGGTACCGCTTTTTACCAGCGCCTGGCCGACCGCCGAGTTTGCTGGCATGAATATTGAAGGTTCAATCAAATTAGCCTATCGCAATGACTTTGCTGCAATGGAAGATGCTGAAGAACGCATTGCGGATTTCACTCGGAAAGTTGATGCAGCGTATGATCGTGCCAAGGCAGTGAACTCGGCAGAATTCTATGGGATTGATGACGTAATTGATCCGGCAGATTCGAGAGCAATGGTCGTTGCTGGTTTACGCAGTTTACCGCCAGTTTTACCGCGAAATGGCAAGAAGCGTCCCTACATTGATACGTGGTAAAGAATAAGGCAAATAAACCACATTTTCCGAAGCACGGTCAATTATGGTAATTGCTGATGCTCAGTCAAATTTAGGACTCAGTGGCCTAATGATCCTTTTAGATGGTCAATCACGGCAATTGACTCGATCTGCTGGCTTACAGACTGTTGGTTTTATCGCTGCGAAGATTTAAAGGTCGGGCAGGGGTGATTTGGCTTGTTTGACCGAGTATGTTTTATGGTTGGATAGCCATTGCAGGTTTGTTTGGTGGTGGTTGCGACCTAGGCGGCCCCGTCATATTAAAGACTCGTTTGAGCGGTTCGCCGTCGCGACGCTGAGCCTAGGTCAGGGGAGCGAATAATTTATCTGCCTCATCGGACTTTGTGACCGATTCGCATTTACTTCGATCGATTTTCGCCTTGTTTCTTTTATATTTCGTGGGAACAACGAGTTTCCTCATTCGTGCATTTGGCTGACGGCAGCCCCGAGCTAATACGCCGTGATATCGAACGAGGTTATGGCGCGGTCTGGGTACCAGCGCTGACTTTTTAGCGCTGCTAGGACCGATGCCTGATCCTACTTCTTTGACAATAACCGGCACTTCAAGTCGAGCGGCACAGTTTTCAATCGTCTCGAGCACATAGTTCCAGTCACGGTCGCCATTGGACTGTATCAACTCTTGGAGTGGGTTTAGATGAATGATCAATGCATTGGTTTGCACCGACTCTCCAGCTCGACGCCATGCTGCTGCAACTGTGTGCCGCTTAAATTACTCAATAATAGAGCGGAAGGCGCTCAGCGCCGAATATCTTGTTAAAACCCTGTTCTAGAGCGGCCCTCTGCGAGCCCAGTGCCATTGGAATTCTGCAAGTTTGGGCTGCTTCAGCGAGATGCTGATTGATTAGTTCTCCGTTTTCGCAGCGTCCGGTCATTGCGCGAATCAACAAGGGGGCTGAGATCGCTTGCTCTAAGAAACGGCTGCTGAGTTCTACATCTTTTAAGTCCATTTAGGGCAGGGGATTATGCTCAAAACACACTCGATCAAGATCAGAACCCTGTTGAGCCTGATGCTTCTGCTGCAGCGCCAAGTCAATATGGTCTGCTTTGCGAGTACCGATATCCGTCATGGTAGCGCTTCTCTGTTGTTTTTTTTTCGGTTGGCATAATCCACCAGCAACATATGCGGTAGCGTCAGCGCCGCAAGACCGATAAAGGTTAATTGGATTACTGAGTTGATTGCTGAGCTTTGCAAAAAGTAAAAAATAACGCCCGCGCAAATCCAGGCGGCACATGTGTATATTGCGGCTTCATAAAGGCTGCGGGCACGATCTTGCCGCGCAAGACTGCGCCATAACCTAGACATATGACCGCGGCTATGCCAAAGACAAAAATACAGTGAAAAACTGACGAGTGGGGGTAGTATGCTGGCTAGGCTGACCAGCAGAAACAAACCTAATAATGGTTTTCGGTAGTGGGGCTTAAGATAGGCGTAACCACAATAACCAACAAGACAGAACCACCAAGGCAGAAATAATTGGGTGATACCTGTCATGAGTAGACTCGCGTTTTCTACACCCACGAGGATGGCGAAAATGGGTGCGACTAATGAGGGTTGCAGACAAGGAATTGCTATGCAGACTAGGCCGCCATGAGCGATCCATGGCAGCCAATCCATGCTGATTTCAGGAAGGCCGGTGCTAACTACTCTATTGCCGCTAATGCGAGTCTCGGTAGCACTAGTGTCAGCAATGTCGCTGGCTCCAAAGTGCAGCGCCGAGACGAATAAAAATATGGTCAGGCTGGGTAGTGGGTATAACCACCAAAGGAGGGCGACTGTTGCCGCCAGTGCAAGGTAGCAAAGATGAAAGAGTAACCAAGGGACACAACCCACTGGCCAGCCAACGCGGCGAGCGACCGCGCCATCGAACCCACCATGCGGTACGCCGAGTAGCAAAATAGCGGCGATCGCTGTCACATCCCAGAAAGGCATAGCCGAAAAACCTGTTTGAGAAAAGGAATCTTAGGCATGGCCACGATGACCTTAGTCCAGTCCATGGTCGTGGCGCAGCCCAGCATAAAACGTGCAAAGCCATCGGCGTCTAGCGCCTTCGCGGTGCGCATCATCAACGAAACGCCGAGTTCTGGTTGCGCCATCAGTACGCCGTTAAAAATCTTATCCATGCGGATTAGCGTCGGTGTTATCGGATTGGGTACCGAATACTGACCGACGCTAATGCCCTCGGCTAATTGAGCAATCTGTGCCTGAATTCCCGTAAAGGCATAACCTGAGGACGGACGTACTGCACCACTGGCCGCGCCAATAGCGGCAATACCCGTGTCAATAGGCAAGACCGCATGCATAGGAATCACGCCTGTTTCTTCGCCCAAGTGCTCTTCTATCTCGATGTTTTGTTCTAATAGCCATTGTTTAATGGCTTGCCGATACCACGCTTTATCCTCTAAATTTTTAGAGATCATCGTCGATTCAACCAGTAGTCTGCGGTCGGAGTAAGGCAGTACATAAATAAAGTGCAATCCGCGCGATTGATCAACGCGAAAGTCCATTAAAGTCGCGATATCCGCGTCTTTGATCGTCGTTTTAGTCCGTATCTCCCAGCCAAGAAAGTGTTGTTTTAGGCTACCTTGGACCATTATGGGCGGGCGACTGTCGTATAGCTGCGCGGTTCTGTAGCGTTGGCCAGCAGCCGTGAACGAGCCGCCATTGCCTGCAGAGACAATATCTTCTGCAACTGCTCGAATAAGATCAATGCCCGGCGCCAAGCTGTTTTCGGATTGCGTCAAATACTGCGCAGAACTCAGGCTCGTATAGCGATAATGATCACTGCAGTGACGTACCTCAGTGTGATGATCGATCAGTCGCCACTGTTTCCAGCTACCTTTGGTTGCATTTACGAATTGTCGTTGCTGATGACGATCAGCCCATAGTGCCCAACTGCAGTCTCGCTCGGCTGGGGTGCGTGGTTCAACGACGGCTGCCGAGCAATTGTCTAACGTCGCGGCGAGGGTGATGCCAGCACTACCACCACCGATAATGGCAATATCTAGCTCAGTGATTTGATTGCTGTCATCTCGTTTAGACACCCGCTAGTCCTTGCAGGTGCTGGTGCAGATCCTTTCTATGAGCAGGCACGTTTATTGGTTTTAAATCCCAAACGCTGCGTGCACTTAAGAGCACTTTTTCTAGCTTGGAGACAAATATTCTACCTTGCCACCAAGGCAGGTTACGGCGCTTTAATATCCAGCCAATCTGTCGATAGATGCGCAGCGCAATGGTGATAGAAAGCCGTGAGCGAAAAGGCAGCAGCTGAATGCCTAAGAGTGCACTTTGGTAGTAGTCTTCAGCCAGATCGAGTGCACGGGTTATTGCTGTTGCAACGCGTTGGTGGTTCGCGATATCTGCCTCAGCAATTTCTGCCGCGGATAGGTTCACCCAACTCGCTGGCAAATAGCGACGACCCATTTTTGCATCTTCCAACACGTCTCGAGAAATATTGGTTAGTTGCATCGCGACACCGAGATCAATAGCGAATTTGTCGGCACGCTGCTCCTTGCAGTCGAGCACGCGGCACATCATTAGCCCAACAGTGCCGGCAACGGCATGGCAGTACCGTAGTAATTCAGTCTCGTCGTGAAAGGCGGTAGGTTGCTGGTCTTTAAGCATACCGTCAAGCAACTCGCGCGCTGCTGTAAGCGGGATATCGTTCTGTGTGGCTAGTCCCATGAAGGCTTCTACTTCAGGACTCGTCGATCGGTTACTGCCATCCAGCCTGGCGCGGATGGCATCGAGAGATTCTTCTCTGTTTGGGAGTTCACCGTCGGCGAGGTCGTCGACAAATCGGCAAAATTGATAAAGCTGGGCTGCGCGCTCAGCAAGTTTGGGGCCGAGGAATAAACTTGCCCAGTAAAATGATTTACCATGCCGCGCCAGGGTTTGTTTCGGCGCGGGCTGGGCCAATAGCTGTCGTGCTGACCTTTGCCTTGGATGGGCCTTAGTATTTCCCATTATGTATCCTCCTGATCCTACCTCAATACCGGTGAGTAACTCCTCCACAACTTTGGCAGAGCTGACGACACCAGGCAGACCCGCGCCCGGATGGGTGCCCGCACCAACAAAATAGAGATTGGAGACTGCGCTATCGCGATTGTGAAAGCGAAACCAGGCCGACTGGGTCAGTCGCGGTTCGATAGAAAAACCGGCGCCGTGCATCGAGCGATAATCTTTTGCAAAATCCTCTGGTGTCATCCAAAAAACTTCTTCAATCACTGATGATAGTTCTGGCAGTATAGTGTCTTCCAATGCATCAACGATTCGATCACGCAAGCGTTCTGCTTCGATGCTCCAGTCAACATTTCCCTGCAGGTTGGGCACCGGGCATAGCACGTAAAAAGATTCGCAGCCGTCGGGCGCAAAACTTTTGTCAGTCGCAGTTGGACGATGCACATAAAGACTAAAATCTTCACTCATCTGTTTCGCATCAAAAATTTCGGCGAGTAACTCCTTAAATCTAGGCCCCATCCAAATACTATGGTGTGCGACGTCTGGGTAGAGTTTCCGGGTACCAAAATACAAGACAAAGAGCCCCATGCTGTATTGTTTTTTGATACTCGGCAGTTTGATTTTGGGCTTAGATTTGGGTAATAAGTGCTGGTAACACGTTTCTGGGTCACCACCAAACACGACCAAATCTGCACCTATAGTTTGGTTGTCGCTGAGTCTGACGCCGGTAGCCTGTCTATTAGCTATGACTATTTCATCAACATCGGCGTTGAGGACAATATTGATTCCTTGCCGCTCCATAAGGGCGCCCAATTCTTCAACCAGTTTGCCGGTGCCGCCCATACAGAAAAATACACCCCAACGACGTTCGAGGTAGTGGATAAGTGTGTAAATGGCCGTGGTCTTAAACGGGTTGCCACCCACTAACAAGGGATGAATAGAAAACGCTTGGCGGATCAGCGGATGCTTAAGATGACTATTGACCATTTGCGAAACGGTCATATAACATTTCAGTATCAGCAGTGCGGGAATCTGCTTAATCATATCTGTTACTTTAGTAAAGGGCCTATGAGCCAGCTTTTTAAAGCCAACCTCATAGACCTTTTCAGACTTGGCTAAGAGCTTTAGATAGCCGTCTGCATCCTCAGGGCTAAATCTCCGAATCTCGGTGAGGGTGTCCTCAATGCTAGCTCGGTAGTCAAATTGACTGCCATCTGCAAAATGAAAGCGGTAAAAAGGATCTAGCGGAACAAAGTCTAAATAATCTTCAAGTTTTTCATCGAATAGTTCGAATAATTCATCAAACAAAAAAGGCGCGGTGATAACAGTAGGACCTGCATCATGACGATAGCCTCCGCGTTCGAATACTTGAGCCCTGCCACCCAAGTTATTGAGGCGCTCAAGTAGTGTTACTTGGTAGCCCAGTGCTCTGAGTCTCAATGCTGTGGCTATACCAGCGAATCCTGCGCCGATAACCACCGCTGTACTACCTGATCCAAGTGTTTTTGAATTCAAGCCATCCGTCCTTGTTGTTTATCCGTTGTGCTCTTATTTACGGATGAAACTAGCCCGTGGGCCACCGGCTGAAGCTTGCTCGGCAGTGTACTGACTAGCTGTTCTGCCTGCACCAACCAATGATCGACCGATTGATTGGCGTGCAAAATCATATCACTCGATGCAATTCGGCGCTGCCAATAGGTTAGCTGACTGTTGTCATTAGCCCGATACCAAGCGTTGAATTCATTTCGACCAACGCCTTGCAGGGCGAATAGGCTGACGACTAAGTTCGGTTTGCGACCATCCAAATCACTGGAGCGGTGACATGAAGGAATAATATCGTCGATGTCATTGCGGCCTTGATAGGCGAGCCCGCAGAGGCCCACCAGTTTGTCTAAGCTGGCTAAGGGTTCAAGAAGACTATGTGAGTTCTTATCTAGTCCGGCGGCTAAGGCTGCGCCCCTGATAGGCGCGATTAGTAGCGGTGCTGTCTTATTTTTCGCAATTCGCTGCCATTCCTCTAGCTCAGGACATTGGCGCTGAGCGATGTCAGAAATTTGGCCACTGCATGTCTGTTGCATAGCCTGTGCTAGGAGCGCAACAAGGGCGCCACCGTGTTGGCTGTTACGTGCGGCGAGCTCGAAAGCTTTAGCGACCATCCAGTCGCCAAGGCACAGTGCAGTGTCCGAGCCAAAGTGTTCGTGAATACTCTCCTGTCCGCGTCGATGGGTGCTCGCGTCGCTAATATCATCGTGTATCAAGGAGGCGTTGTGCAGCAGTTCACAAGCCGCTGCCCAGTGTAGATTGTCATGCTCGTTCAAACCTAGGGCTACACCAGTAGATAGCGCGAGTCGTGCTCTGAAAGACTTACCCGGATTTTTGAAATGGTAGCTAGCAGCTTGAGCTAGGCGAATGTCGATATGTGCCATTTCACGCTGGTACAGGTCATCCAACGATTTCAGCGTTTGTGCTTTGTTTAAAAGTGTTGGGGACATTGTTAGTACCCTCATAAAGTGCAACTTGCGGGCAGTTACTTTATTATTTTTGTGGTTTAGAAAAAGACAGGTTGAAAAGAAAGAGCCAGCTTCGCCGGCTCTTTCCTTCTATCAAACGATCTAGTTTGTTTGCGACTCTGAGTCAGCCACTGCGGCTGCCCAGATGACAAGACCAAACGCGATCTTGTTCCAGAAGTCGGCGATGTTATAAATTAAATTCATAACGCCAGCGTCT
>JBLHWY010000089.1:0-26951 GCA_047629195.1 Candidatus Azotimanducaceae bacterium | reverse complement strand
TCAGAACGAGAAAGTCGCGGCACTTAGTCTTTGCCGGCAATTGTATTGCCGATTAAATCACCGTCTTCATCGTAAAGAATCACGGATACAAAGTTAAATGACCAGATCACAGATTATAGTTGAGCACATCTGTTATGAATGACTGTCCCGAGCTATAATGAATTCTTCATTAGGCTTGAGCAAAAAACATGACAGACTCGACTCCAGAGAACACGAAAAACGCTGGTTCAACTACTGCGATCAACGGCAAGATGTTTCTTTACGAGAACCCTGTACTGCTCAATCACGAAGAACACAGCGACTTGGGTCTCAGCAAAAAAAGCAATCCTTTTGAGTTCGTAAAGACTATTAATGCTATTCCAATCGTCGCTGCGGAATTTTCAAGTGTCCAAAAACACTATCCGATTGTATTTAGTAATTTGGAAAACCCATCGCCAATGGCTGTAGTTGGGTTAAGAGACAAGCAGAATTTGTTTGTGAATGCAGATGGTCAGTGGGACTCACATAGTTATGTGCCGTCATACATAAGACGATATCCTTATGCGCTCGCGACTGGTGACAATGATCAGGCAGCTGTAGTGATAGATACTGCAGCAGAGAGTGTAACCACTGATTCTGATTTCCCATTTTTCGACGGCCAATCGGTCACTAAAGAAACTCAGGATATGATCGACTTTTGTCAACAATTTGCAGCTGAGGCAACCAAGACACAGAATTTGTGCACCAGAATAAAGGAACTAGGCCTGTTGACACCTCAAACTGCAACCCAGAACTCAGATGACGGTAGTCAGCCATTGACTATTGCTAACTATGTTTCAATCGATCCGCAAAAGTTAACTGACTTGTCGGCGGACCAAATTCAATCACTTCTTCAGGATGGTGTGCTGGCTTCCATTTTCTCTCAGGCATTCTCAATGGAGAACTGGACTCGATTGATAGCCAGAGAAAATCTACAAAAAACAAAATGAGCTAGTGAACTCGCTCTAGTCTCTGAGCATAAAAACCGTCGGTATTGTGCAGGTCAGGCCTTAGGACTAGCTCTCCACGTTGATGTATTGTGCTTGCTAACGAACTATCAATAGCCATGACCCCTGAAAGTTCGGGATCAGCGGCGGGCATCCAGTTTTGAGAAGGCCGGAAATTTTGGTGCTTCTCCAAAAATGATTTTACAACTCCCTGATTTTCAATCGTTAGCAAAGAGCAAGTGGCATACACCAGACTTCCTCCCGGCTTTACCAGTCGCGCCGCGTTGCTGAGAATATTTAATTGTGCTCGCGACAATACTTCAAGATCTTGAGCAATCCACTTTAGACCTACGTTGCGTCGTAGCGTCCCAACACCTGAACAGGGCGCGTCAACCAATACGCAATCAGCCTGACCCACCAAATCTGGAGCAGCTACGTCTGCACCTTCTGCAGCGTCAATGACTAAAGTCTCAACAATTTTGACGTTTGCCCGCGCCAAGCGGGGCGCCAATTTGACCAAGCGATTCGCGTAGACGTCACACGCAACCAGCCTCCCCCTATTCTCCATTAACTCAGCCAAATGAAGCGTCTTACCGCCGGCGCCAGCACAATAGTCAACCACCAGTTGACCTGGTTTCGGCGCGGCCAACCAACCAACCAGTTGGCTACCTTCATCCTGAAACTCGAAACCGCCTTGCCGAAAAGCCTTTGAGTTTTGCAGCGGGCCCCGTTTAGCTACCCGTATACCAACACTTGATAACAATGTTGGCTTAGGCTCGACATTTTGGCCTTCCAGTACCTGCATTAACATCTGACGGGAGTTCTTCCTTGCGTTGACTCGGATATCAACTTGAGCCGGCAACAACAGCGCGCTACACAAGCGAATCAACTCATCATTATCAAACTGAGCTTTCAACGCATCGCAAAGCCAATCTGGCAGGCTGAACTGCTGCGCTAAAGTTAATCGATCATTGTTGTTCTGCACCAGAAACTTATTAAGCTCATCAACGAACTCGCTCGCATCTGTTTCTACAAAATCCTCAGGAGACCATTCAAAGTAGCGCAGTAGTGCGCAGGCAACTACCGCTTCGATATTTGTCGATAGCACAACGCCACTTAACTCGACCAGTGTCTCAAGCTCCAGTTTTCGTCGAACACACAGATAGATAATATCTGACAAAAAGCGCCTATCTTTCGCCCCCATGTTTCTATTGCGCCGAAAAAACTTATCAACGACACGTTCGGTTGGTTCTGCAAAGGAAAAAACCAGCCCTAGCAACTCAGTTGATTGCCCAAACCTTGCTCTTGAATAACGCATTAGTTTTACTACTCTTGTCTGGATCACGACTGGCGTTTTTGTCAGTTCTGACATTGGCGCCCCTTTTCTCTACAATAAGAACAACGACAAAGACCGAAGTGATGATCGATTCATCTTCGCCGTGTCAGAGTATATAACTTCAGCAGACGTGTATTGGAATCATATGCAACAACAGCAAAAAAGGACGGCGTTAATTCTCTCTGGTGGAGGAGCACGAGGCGCATACCAAGTCGGTACGCTCAAAGCTATCGCTCACATTCAACCAGACGGTGGTGCTAACCCCTTCGATATCATCTGCGGCACAAGTGCTGGGGCGATCAATGCTTCTCTTCTTGCCTGCGAAAGCGATCATTATGGACACGCAATAAACCGCCTGGAAGCGCTCTGGGAGAATCTTCAATCAGATCGAATCCATAACGTTGGCTATACACAGCTATTGAAGTCGACCTTTAGATTGTTCGGGTCCTTCTTTCAGAGTGGAATTTCATCAGGACCATCCACCGCACTCCTCGACAATCAACCATTAAGAGATTTGCTCCAAGCAGAAGTAGATTTCACAAAACTGGATGACCATATTAAGAATGGCAGACTACACGCGCTCTGTATTACAGCATTGGCATATAGCTCCGGTCAAAACATTAGCTTTTACCAAGGCCACAAGGAAATAAAGGGTTGGCGAAGAAATCAGCGGATAGGAGTCGGTACGCGCTTGAACCACGATCATTTGATGGCCTCCTCTGCGCTACCAACAATTTTTCCTCCGGTGAAAATTCATCGCGAGTATTTTGGAGATGGCGCTATCCGTCAAAGTGCGCCGCTTAGTGCGGCCTTACACCTTGGTGCTGAAAAGTTATTTGTTGTAGGGGTAAGCTTCAACCAAAAGGATATGGAAGAACCACGTGAGCGCGTTACTCATACGCCAACCTTTGCACAAATCGCGGGTCATTTGCTCAATAGCTCCTTCATTGATGCAATGAGCGAGGATCTCGAGATGCTGGAGAGATTCAACTTTATCAGCCGCTACCTCAACGATGATCAACTAAAGGCAGCCAACATCCGCCCAGTCGAGGTTCTGACGATTACACCCTCGATCCGATTCGATGAGATAGCAGCTAAACATATTCCAACCTTACCCCGGTCAATGCGAACATTTTTCAAGACGATTGGCGCTACGGACACGGGGGGGGGAGCCAGCATGGCTAGCTATTTGCTCTTTGAAGCAGAATTTTGCAAGGAGCTAATGGAAGCTGGGTATAAAGATGCTATGGATCGAGAAGACGAAATCAGAGCGTTTTTAGCCTTGTAACACTCCATTAATTTCACGCAATAAACGAAGGGCCAGAAACCAAGAGCCAGAAACCAGAAATTAAAACGAAAGGTCACTGTTTATTGACCTTTCGTACCTAACCTTTCTTAAATGAAACATTCATACATAAAATGCACTGAAATTAGTGCCCTGTGAACACTGGCTTTCTACGTTCTAAGAATGACTGCACACCTTCTTTGAAATCCTCACTCTGGAACATACCTCCCAGGTGCATCATCAACTGATCCACGGACGTATCGTAGGATTGCTCGAGCCCCATCCGCATCATTCGCTTAGTTGTTTGTACCGCCAAAGGTGCATTATCGGCTATTTCCTGAGCCCAGGTCATCGCTGTCGACATAAGCTCTGCATCCGGTACAACCGTATTAACTAGACCGATATCAAGACATTCGTCTGCACCGACCACTCGGGCACGATAGTAAAGCTCAGACGCCTTAGCCCAGCCTATAAGTCGTGGTAAAAGCCAAGTGCCACCGCTTTCAGGGACAACATTTCTTTTTGCAGTCACAGCAGCCATTTTCCCCGATTGACCTGAAACCCTGATATCGCAGAGCAGCGCAATATCCATACCATAACCCGCAGCCGCTCCATTGAGTGCGCAGACGATAGGCGTGTCAATATTCCACATTACATTGATCGGTGCATCTCGCAGGTTGAACAACTGACGAGGACGATTACTGCCCTTGGAATCTCCACTGCCGATTCCGCCCTGCCCCACATCAATCAAATCCAAACCGGCGCAAAAACCTCTTCCAGATCCGGTAAGTACGATACAACGTACATCAGGATCTTGATTTGCCTCCGTCATTTTGACTGAAAGTTCATTCAACATAAGGCGACTGATCGCGTTAAGTCTCTCAGGACGATTGAGCGTAATAACGACAATGTTCCCTTGCTGTTCTACCAATAATTCATCTGTTGCTGATGCGCTTATTGTCATGTTTATTGCCTCTTTGGTTTATCTCAAAAGTGTTCTCTGTGTATGTCTAAGAAATTTTTCGATATCTTTTATAGCCTGACTGCTGCGACGATGAAATACTGAAAATGACACTACCATATCGACATGCCCAACACCCTCATAGACTTCTCTGGATGCGTGACCACCTGCGGCTATTTGCTTCTCCATCAAACTTTTTGAATGCCCTCTCCGCACCCTATTATCTTCTTTACCGTGCAGTAAGTAGAGTGGCGGCGCTTCGGCCCGAACAAAATTAACTGCCTGCGAGAGAGGATACTGTTCCTCGGGTCCAAATAAATCCCAATGCCTCTCCTCTGTATAGGGAAAAAAGTCATATGGACCAGAGAGCCCGATAAAAGCCGCAATTCGCTGCTCTACATTAGGAATATGGGATAATAGATCTCGATTCAAACAAACAAGGGATCCCAATTGAGCCCCCGCTGAATGTCCCATGATATAAATCGGACGGCGTTTGTCAATTTCGTCATTCTGCATCACCCAGGTTGTTGCTAGACAAACATCTTTAAGCATGTCACTGAAACGAACCTCTGGATATAAACGATAATCTGGCACAACAACATCACAGCCTATAGAACAAAGGGTATCTGCGACGAACCGATAATCTCTGCGGTGGCCACTCTGCCAATTTCCACCATAAATAAACAATACTAAAGGGCGTAAATGCGTTGTTTCAATACCATCATTACTCAAAACGTAATGGTCCAATTGGTTTCGACAAGCTGGACCATAAGATATGCCGCGTTTTACTCGATAACCACCAGACCTCGCCGCAGCGTTAATAATTCGCAAGCCAGCTAGTTGAGCTGAACCTGCAATAAGATTCATGAGTTTCAATAGTCTATTCTCCCAATTTCCTGTAGTATTTCACGCGATTTTTGCGGTCTTTTACACCGGCCAGTAAAAAACGTATGGACTTGGCCTAGCGCTTTACTAAACAGTGACTTACTTAACAAACTGCTTAGTATAAACCTGCTTAGTACAGCCTGTTTAGTACAACTTATTTAATACAAGGCCCATCAGAAAGTGCTTGAAGACGGTCGATCATTCGCCGCTCAGTCTTGATGACAACTAACGTAGAACAATAAACTTTAACCTTTAAGTTGGCAAAACTTTGCAGTCACAAGCTGTTTCGCCATCGAATTTAACAAATTGGAAAAATTAGACATTGCTGTATCGTCTCTGCACAAATCTTACCCTTTGTACCCGTCACGCCCTAAGAACTGTTCCCCGAATATGTACTGTTTCTTTTCAGCTACTTGCTGCAATTACCACCAGCCTAAACGGCTATGCAGAATCTGCGAACGGACCAACCATTATCAATGATGTCGACCCAGAAACGACGACGGTTCTGCTAAAGAGGCAGCATTCTGAGGTCAACATGAAGGTTGATGGGCTACTCGACGAACCAATTTGGTCATCTCTGCCTTACATGGACGATTTTTATGTCATCGAGCCTGACACTTTGGTTCAAGGTGAATACAGGACTGAGGCAAAGTTCTTCTATACAGAAAAAGGGATGTATGTCGGCGTTCACAATGAACAACCCAAAGACACGTTAATTGCACGACTAAGCGCCAGAGATCAATTTATTGCCAGAGACTCTATCTCGTTCACTGTCGATCCTGGCGGAGCCGGTCTTTACGGATATTGGTTCGGTGTAAACCTGGGCGGCACCCTACAAGATGGCACAGTACTGCCCGAGCGACAATTTAGTAATCAGTGGGACGGCCCCTGGAATGGCGCGTCAAGTGAAGTTGAAGGTGGCTGGAACGCGGAGTTTTTTATTCCATGGTCTATGATGACGATGCCAGACACCGACTCGAATATTCGCAACATGGGTATTTACATGTCGCGCGGCGTGGCTCACAAAAACGAACGCTGGGCTTTTCCAGCACTACCCAGAACCCGCAATGTTTTTCTTTCCCAATTGCGCAGGGTACAAATTGAAAAGGTTGTTTCAAAGCAACAGCTTACGCTCTATCCATACGCTGCATCCACTTATAACAATCTTAACAGTGGTAACCCAGACGAATACAAGGCTGGATTTGATCTGTTCTGGAGACCTACGACGAACCTGCAGATAACCGCAACGGTCAATCCAGATTTCGGTAATGTTGAGTCAGATAATGTTGATGTGAACCTTTCAGCTTTTGAAACATTTTTTCCGGAACGTCGTGCTTTCTTTTTGGAAGGATTCGAAATATTTGAAGCAACACCTCGCGCCAGACAAGGCAACGGCGGTGGCGGCAATCCAACGACACTAATTAACACTCGCCGAATCGGCAGCAGACCTCTTCTGCCAGACGCTGATGATTTTGAGTTAGATACTGTGGAACGAAACCAGCCGTCTGAACTGTTCGGCGCCGCAAAAGTCACTGGACAGAGCGGAAAATTTCGATACGGTGTCCTCACAGCCTTCGAGGAAGATACGCTGCTGGAGGGCGAGCTAAATTCTCTACCCCTGAGCCTAGTTCAAGATGGCAGAGAATTTGGCGCAGCACGACTGCTATACGAAGATACAAGTACTGGAGCAAGACGCGGACTCGGATGGCTTAGTACCATCGTCGATCATCCTGAAAGTAAGGCGATGGTGCATGCTGTTGATGGTCATTATCTATCGCGACAAGGAAATTTAAACACGGACGCGCAAATAATATATAGCGATGTGGATGATGTCTCAGGCGCCGGTGGTTTCGTCGATGTCCAGTACAACCCTTCAAGGGGACGTGAACATAGGGTTAGCTTCGACTATTACGACGAGAACCTTGAACTCAATAATTTCGGCTTTCAACAAAGAAACGATCTAGTTGGGTTTCGCTATGCTTATCAACGTGTTGAGTCTGGGCTTACACACATCAGATCCAAGGAGACAAATTTCAGACTAACACACCAATATAATACCGCCGGAAAAGTGGTGAGAACTGGCTTATTCGCGTTTCAAGAACGTTTATTAAACAATAATAATTACACGTTTGTGGAGCTTGGCTACCTGCCCCCTCGCTGGGACGATGTAAACAGTGGCGGCAATGGTTCTTTTAAAATCGAAGATCGATTTAGAGCGGAAGCCTTTTATGGCACTGACAGGTCAAAGACTCTCAGCACAGAGTATGGTATTTCCTACTCTGGTGAAGACATCGGTGGTCGTTCAGTGACTTACGAGCTCAATGTCACTTGGCGACCTAGCGACCGATTCTCCATTGCTTCATTCATCACCTACGAAGATAAAGAAGGCTGGCTAATTCACGAAGAAGACAAGGATTTCACGACGTTCAACACGTCGCTATGGCGACCACGCATCGAAACTGACTTTTTCTTTAGTGCAAGGCAGCAATTCCGAATTACCTTACAGTGGGCTGGCATCAAAGCTTTCGAAGATCAGCGCTGGAGGGTCCCTGTAGAAGACGGCAAGCTCATCGAGGCACAAAGAGGTCTTTCTGAAGAAGCTCGCGATTTCAGCATCAGCCGACTGACCTTTCAGGCTCGATATCGCTGGGAGATCGCGCCACTCTCCGATCTGTTTGTCGTGTATACCCGTGGTTCAAACGTAGATAGCCGTCCTCAGGATCGCTACTCAGACTTGCTCCGCGCTTCTTGGACTGAACGCTTGGTTGACATATTTGCCGTCAAACTTCGGTATCGACTGGGAACCTAACACCCAAAATGCAGCAACCGTCACCATTATGGATATTTGGCTATGGCTCTCTGATATGGCGGGCTGATTTCCCTTACGTCGAACGCGTGCCAACAACTATTGATGGATACGTTCGGCGCTTCTGGCAAGGTTCAACAGACCATCGAGGTACCCCAGAAAACCCTGGTCGAGTTGCCACCCTCCACCACTCTCCCGAAAGCGTCTGCTGGGGCATGGCATACAGAATCGATGCTGCGCTGGCGGAAGATGTTTTAAAGCATCTCGATTACCGCGAAAAAGGTGGATATGACCAACTTGCTATCGAACTTCACATCGACGGCAATAAACGAATGGGGCTGACATACTTCGCAACGCCAGAGAATCCTGACTACTTAGGCGAATCCGCATTGCCTGAAATGGTTGAGCAAATAATGAATGCCACGGGTCCAAGTGGGACAAACATCGAGTATGTGTTGCGACTGGAGGAAGCTTTGTTGCAGTTCAATCAGGCTGACCCACATGTGTCAGAGATCGCGGAGCAATTACGCAATCAACTCGGCTAGTCATGCTTGCTTGACTAATCTTTCTTTTGCAATACCTCTGCAATGATTAATTCTAGCGTTTCCATCTGCTCCCTTAGGTGTTCAATTTCGAGCGAAATGACGTCTTTTTCTTCTTTAACGGCGTCTTTCAGTTGTACTTCGAAGGCAGCAATACTTTGGAGTAATTGTGTTTTCTCCAGATTGAATCGCTCCGCTTGTTCGGCTTTGTCAAACATAACGTCTTCAGCAACGACATTATCCTCTGAAGCAGTTCTTTTCTCTTTTCTCGTTGCAGCTTTAGGCAGTATTTTTTCTGACCCATCAAGCACTCGTTGGTTCATAAAGCCAGGCGATACAATTTCTATACCTTCTCTATGCAAGATATCCAATACAGCCAAACGTAAATTAGACCTGGCTGTGATTAACCCTTTTACTTCCGTCAAGATGCCAGAAACTCGGTAGGATATCGAAAAGTCTCCTAATTCTCTCACATGAACAAAGGGCTCCTGCAGACCACTGGCTGACGCAGCTTCTAACAACAACGGCCTAATTTGATGATGATTTAGATCGTAGCCTAGCGACAAGCTAGCAGAGACAATGGCACCGGAGCTCCTAACTGTAGAAATTGGATTATTCACCAGAAAAGTATTTGGGAACGCTATCAATTCTCGATTTTCAGACTGAACCTCAGTATCGAACAAACCACGCTCCGAAACACGTCCAAAGAGTTCACCTACCTGTATAAAATCCCCGACACGAAAGGGCGAGGTGAAGCGCAATAGAATACCGGCCATAAGGTTGGCGAAGATATTCCCAGATGAAAATGCAAAGACAGCAGAAATAACCAAACCGATGAGACCAACAATCTGATTTCTGGTGTCAGATTCCACCGGTAGCGCCAGCACAATCACTACCATGCCAACAAGGGTCAACCCCATCATCGTAAGCAGTCTGGGAAACAACTTCTCACTTCCAATCTCACCTTGACGAGCTATCAAAAGCATATGCGCAACCCAGAGCACCGCGGTCACAACCAACACTGTTATTAGTAAGGGTAAAAACGCATATACTGAAGCCAAGAGCGTATCTGAATCAATCATTGTAAACGACGGGTACCTATTGAAATTTGAGAGCTAAACTAATCGCTAGTATCGAAACATAATGGTGAAATTGCAATGATAGGCTTTAATACGTACATTACTAACACCGTGTCATCACAATATTGTCCCACATCAGATGTGGTTTAGGTGTATGCAATTCAGTCTAAAAAACACAGGAGAAAACCATGAAGACAATTGAATCTATCGAAAAGTATAAAGATGAAATGACCAGCTGGCGCCGGGATATTCATGCGCATCCTGAGATCGCATTTGAAGAACATAGAACCGCAAGAATCGTTGCTGAAAAGCTCGAGAGTTTTGGCATAGAAGTCGAAACAGGTATTGCAGGCACAGGTGTCGTTGGCACACTGACCAAAGGCCGAGGCAATCTTGCAATCGGGCTTAGAGCAGACCTTGATGCACTTCCTATCCAAGAAGCCAATGAGTTCGCGCATGCTTCAACAAACCCGGGGAAAATGCACGCGTGCGGTCATGATGGCCATACAACAATGTTACTGGGTGCGGCTAAATATCTTGCTGAAGAGTCTGAATTTGAAGGCACTGTTAATTTTATTTTTCAACCTGCCGAAGAAAATGAAGGCGGCGGCCGCGCGATGATTGAAGCTGGGTTGTTCGACAAGTATCCGGTTGACTCCGTTTTCGGCATGCACAATATCCCTGGCATGGCTGTAGGTACTTTTGCAATCAAGCCAGGGCCGATGATGGCTGCATTTGACATTTTTCGACTGAAAATTATTGGCAAAGGCGGACATGCTGCGATGCCACAGTTCACCATTGATCCCATGCTAGTCGGGACAAAAGTTGTTGAGGCCTATCAGTCCATCATCAGCCGGTTTATCGACCCACAAGAACCAGCGGTTATTAGTGTCACTCAATTTCATGCAGGAGACGCGTACAACGTCATTCCAAACGAAGTTGAAATCAGAGGCTGTACTCGATGCTTCTCTCCGAAAATTCAGGCGATGATGGAAGAAAAAATGCGCACTATGGCAACAGAAATTGCTCGTGCCTATGGCGCTGAAGTTGATTTTTTCTATGAGAAACGATACCCAGCAACAATAAACTCTAAGGCGGAAGCAGAAATTGCCGGTGAAGTGGCAGCGAGCATCGTTGGAGCCAATCGAGTCAACTTAAATCCTAAGCCTGCGATGGGCTCGGAAGATTTCGCTTACATGCTGCAGGAAAAACCCGGCAGTTACATATGGACAGGCAATGGCGATGGTGAAGGCTCATGCATGGTCCACAACCCAGGTTATGACTTTAATGATGACGTCTTACCGGTAGGAAGCACTTATTGGGTAAGACTGGTGGAGAGACTTCTGCCACCGATATCATAACCTAATTAACAGACGCTCCAAATCACAGATCTTTGGCGCCAGTGTAACGCCAGTACTAACAATTTTAGTACTGGCGCTCAAAACCGCTCAAAACCGCTCAAAACAACAGCATAAAGCAAACTATCTAAGCTTCGAACCTCTCGTTGTAGTTCTCGGCACCTGCTTCTTTAATGTCTTCTAGCCAACCACCGGCATACGGCCAGTCTTCAGGATGATCGGGGTTTGGTCCCTGCCAAAAGCGGCTTAAGGGCCCTTCACCCACTTGTTCTAGAGACCAGGCTTGGCGCCTGAACGTCCAGCTATCAGGCACTAACTCGTGTGCCCTCCTAAAGTGCTTAATCGCCAAGGTATGAAGGCCATCAATTTCAAGCTGGGTCGCTAATTCAAAGTGCGCGTGACCCAACGCCATTGATTCCGTCCTAGGCCTGGAACGATTAACGACCTTATCGGCCGCCATCGCAAACTCACTCTTTTTACCGAGTGAAACCCAATTACGTAATGCACCGTGATATTGCGCTTTATCGTTAGGGATTTTGACAGCTTCGGTCATCATCGCCGCCATACGTGGCGGTAATTCAGGCGGAAGCTCAATCCTCGGCGCATCGGACTCTTGCTCTCCAGCAGCAGCCGGCGGCGCGGGTGCGGGCTCAGCAGGCCTCACAATCATACCCTCTTCATCAATCCAGATACTGCTTGGAATATTAATCACGCCGAATAGATTCGCCAATTGATGATGTCTATCAATAAGCGAAGGATGAGTTGGATTTGCTGCTTCTATAAAAGCCCTACAGCCTTCGGCACCTAGACTATCCAGACCAACCGTGACGAGTTCAAAATTCTGATCTTTTAATTCTTCTCTGAGTGCTTGCCACACGGGCAGGTCGCCAGAACATCCTCAGTAAGGTGCCCAGGCATAAATCAGCACCTTTTTACCCAACAAGCTAGACAGCTTGAACTCTTTACCATCGAGGTCCGGTAGTACCATTTCGGGTGCGCGTGCAGAACTTAATGCTTTACCACCCAGCGAGTCAGGGCCAAGTGACCACATCTGCGCTTCAGGTTCTTCTACCAATGGTAGGTTCATAACTGATGCTAGTTCAGCAACATCCACTTCGTCAGCATCACTATTATTCACAGGGATGCACAGATCATTCTTACAGGCGCCTTCGGGTTTAAGCACCCAGCCAGTGGCAGCCTCAAATTTGGCTTTTGGAATTTTCAGGGTATTCAATATCATCGTCGACGACTCCATCAATCGTTTGCTAGAATTATGGAATATACACAGTGAACCCAAATTAATACAGGAATGCTAACTGACGAGCCAGCAAACTAAGGAGTCTAAAGTGCAAGCAGATACCAATCAGACCTAAACCACCTGACGCTAACACGCCTCTCAACGTCAAGCTTTAGGCCCAGCGCTGTCTAATACTAAATAAAACCCTAACCAGTATGTGGTAAGTTCACTAGATCGCAATTCGATCATACAAGTGATGCCAAGCAGACAAACAATCAAGCATAAGACTGTCAATTAAAGGCGAATTCAATGAACAAGCACTTCAAACTCTGGGGCGGCTTCGCCCTTTTGACCACCATATTTGTGACTAGCTGTAGTAATGCACCAGAGCAGGCAGCTAGCAAAGCAGGGGCAGCGAACGGTGTTAGCGTCGGGGCTAATCAACTACCCAGTAAAGAACTAGAGCGACTAAAGGCGATTGCTGCTCAAGTGAAAATCATTCGTGACGACTATGGTGTACCGCATATCTACGGCAAGACAGATGCGGATGCGGTATTCGGGCTGCTGTATGCCCAAGCTGAAGACGATTTTAACCGTGTCGAACGTAACTATATCTGGGCGACCGGTCGGCTTGCAGAGGTTGAAGGAGAAGACGCTTTATTCAGTGACCTACGCGCGCGTCTCTACATGACAACAGATGAAGCGATTGCGGCATACAACGAATCACCCGACTGGTTAAAGGCGCTCTGTGATGCCTACGCAGACGGTTTAAATTACTATCTCGCGACGCACCCAGAAGTGAGACCAAAGTTGCTCACTAAATTTGAGCCCTGGATGCCCATGTTCTTTTCCGAGGGATCTATTGGCGGCGATATTGAACAGGTGCCTCTCGCGGGTATACGAACATTTTATGGTTCGCAAAAACCTTTAAAGAAACAACTACTTTCTAGCAACACAACGTCAAACTCTCACTTTGACCTTAAAGAGCCCCGAGGTTCAAACGGCTTTGCCATTGCTGGCGAGCTTACAGAATCCGGCAATGCGATGCTGTTGATAAACCCACACACATCTTTCTATTTTCGCGGTGAAGTACATGTCGTTAGTGAGGAAGGCCTAAATGCTTATGGCGCAGTTACCTGGGGTCAATTCTTTGTTTATCAGGGCTTCAATGAAAATACTGGTTGGATGCACACCTCAACCCGCCTTGATTTTATGGACGAGTTTGTTGAGCAGGTAGAGCAGCGTAATGGAAAATTGATGTATCTCTATGGCGAAGAATGGCGTCCCGTTGAAGTCTCTAAAGTTACCTTAAAGTACAAGGATGGGGACAAGCAATCGCTACGATCCTTCCCCATGTACCACACACATCACGGCCCCATAACGCACACCATTGATGATAAATGGGTAGCAACAAAACTTAATTGGGACCCAGTCAACGCCCTACAACAGTCCTATATCAGATCGAAACAAACTGGTCACAAGGGGTTTAGAGAGATGATGGATATACGTACAAACTCATCCAACAACACGGTCTACGCAGACTCCGAGGGTAATATCGCCTATTATCACGGCAACTTCGTTCCACGCAGAAACGTTGCATATGATTTTTCCCAACCGGTCGATGGCAGCAACCCTGAAACCGATTGGCAAGGCGTCCATACGGTAGATGAAATTGTCACTATTCTGAATCCTAAAAATGGGTGGATTCAAAATTGTAATTCGACACCTTTCACTGCCGCTGCAGAATTTAGCCCTGTTAGAGAAAACTACCCTGTTTACATGGCGCCAGACCCTGAAAACTTTCGTGGACTTCATGCGGTCAAGGTACTTACAGGTCAAAAAGACCTGACGTTGGATAAGCTGATTGATTTGGCATATGACCCATATCTTCCTGGTTTCGAAAAACTAATCTCCGGTTTGATCAAAGCTTATGATAACAACAAAAAGCAGGGGCAGACAGCAGGTGCCGCAGTCGAAGAAGCGATAGAAATTCTTCGTCAGTGGGACAAAAAAGTATCTGCAGACTCCGTTGCCATGACAATCGCCCATCATTACGGCATGCAATTTGGCGAAGATGGCGCTAACCCCAGAAACCTTAGCAGAGCTGAGTTGATAGATTATTTTGGAACAGATTCGCCCGAAGCTGAACGCTTAAGTGTCTTTAAAAACACCTTATCGAATCTCGAACAAGATTTTGGTGGATGGAAAATATCCTGGGGAGAAGTCAACCGGTTCCAAAGGTTAACAGGAGACATACAACAACCACATGATGATGATGCACCGAGCACAGCGGTAGGTATGGCCTCGAGTCGGTGGGGAGCGCTTGCATCTTTTGGTGCGAAACGCTATCCGGGAACCAAAAAAATCTACGGTACCGCTGGCAACAGCTTTGTCGCTGTCGTCGAATTCGGCAAAAAAGTTAAAGCGAAAACCCTACTCGCTGGCGGACAAAGTGGTGATCCATCATCACCACACTTCGATGATCAGGCTCAACGCTATGTCGACGGCCAGTTCAAAGATGTCGCTTACTACAAAGAAGACGTAATAGCGCGTGCCAAAGAGACTTATGCACCGGGTATGCGACGTTAAGACTTGTCGAGTTAGCACTTAACAGAAAATGATCGAAAGATTGGTATAGGAACGGTTGGCTCTTGCCGAATAGTCAGAGCCAACCGTTCAAGTTTTACGCCTGTTTTACAGGCCGCCGGCGCTCCCACCCTTCCCTTGCGCCACTCATATCCGTCAAAGCCTCTTCTTCCTCCAGCAACCGCTCGAGAGAAGAGTCGACGCCATGAACCAAAGGATCGTTGCTGAACATCGCGGCGAAATTGAACTTGCCGTTGCCCGCTTGAATAATCTTACCTGTGGGCGCTTCTTCGCGGGCCATAAAAAGTACCGCTGGCGTGACAAGACCAGGCGCGCGTTCGGGATCGGGATTATCAAGATCTTCATCTCTACCCGGCACTGTATTTGTCATCCGGGTCGCTGCAGCAGGTGCTAGCGTATTCACTTTAATATTGTGAGAGGCACCTTCTAGTGCAAGTACGTTCATTAACCCAACCATCCCCATTTTAGCTGCACCGTAGTTTGATTGCCCAAAGTTGCCAAAAATGCCGGAAGTGGAACTGGTCAGCACGATACGACCATAGTTCTTTTCATAAAATATCGGCCAGGCAGCATGAGTCACATACGCAGTGCCGTTCAAGTGAACATTCATCACAATGTCCCAATCATCAAGTGTCATATTCTTGAATGATTTATCCCGCAGTATCCCAGCATTATTGATCAGAATGTCTATCGTTCCAAACTCACTCACCGCATCGTCAATGATGCTTTTTGAACCCGCTCGATCGCATACTGATGCTTTATTGGCGATGGCGATGCCACCAGCCTTTTTAATTTCATCGACCACCTGGTCAGCAGCATCGCCTGCGCCACTACCATCTGCGCTACCGCCCAGATCATTGACAACAACCTTAGCGCCACGTCGGGCGAACTCCAGTGCATGCGATCGACCCAATCCTCCACCTGCTCCGGTAATAACGACAACCTTATCTGTAAACTCACTCATGGCTCTAGCCTCATTTGATAGAATTTCCATTACATTACGCCAGATGGCGTCCTATATCGCAACGCTGATATACGCTCAGTACTATGCAAAAAATCAATAGCACCCCCTCAATGTTACGGTGAGCATTGACAGCGAGAAAATAGGCGGTTTAGGATTGAAAGAAACAGACAGGTCCTAATTTATGTATCCAGGCGCATACGCTCCAGAAAAGCCAGCCATTATCATGGCACAGTCAAAAGCTATCGTGACTTTCGGTGAGTTAGAACAAAGGTCAAATCAGGCTGCACATCTATTTAGATCGCTGGGGCTAAAGCGCGGCGATTCGATTGCTATCGTTCTCGAAAATCATGAAGCATTTCTGCCTATTTGCTGGGGCGCTTACCGCGCGGGACTCTATTTCACAGCAATCAGCTATCGCCTGCAGGAAGCTGAAGTCCAATATATCGTAAATGACTGTGGCGCTAGCGTTCTGATTACTTCTGTCTTACTCGCCGATACATTCGTAAAATTCAAAGATGAATTAAGCAAAAACCCCACCTGCTTTATGCTAGATGGCGTCGCAGAAGGGGCAACGTCCTTTGAAGAAGCCATTGCTGGGCAACCTATTGAGCCGATTGATGATGAATCATACGGCATGAGCCTACTTTATTCCTCTGGCACAACGGGCATGCCCAAGGGCGTAAAGAAACCACTTATCGAAGCACCTTGGCCTGAATCTACGCCGCTATTTGAAGCCGCCCAAGCCAGATACCAGTTTGATACCGAGACGATTTATCTGTCTCCAGCACCCTTGTATCACGCAGCACCGCTTGGTTTTAATATAAATACACTTCGCTATGGTGGCACCACAGTGGTGATGGAACATTATGAATCGGAACAAGCGCTAAAACTGATCGAGGAACACAAAATCACTCATAGTCAGTGGGTACCGACCATGTTTGTTCGAATGCTCAAGTTGCCTGAAGAAACGCGCCTTCAATACGATGTGAGCAGCCAAAGAGTCGCAATTCACGCTGCTGCTCCCTGCCCCATTGCAATAAAAGAAAAAATGATCGCCTGGTGGGGGCCAGTGATACACGAGTACTACGCTGGTACAGAGGGAAATGGATCCACCGCGATCGATTCCAAAGAATGGTTACAACACAAAGGCTCCGTCGGTCGCGCGGCTAATAATTGTACTCTACATATATTGGATGACGAAGGCGTAGAAGTTCACCAGGGTGAACTCGGGGGCGTTTACTTTGAAGGCGGAGGCAAATTTGAATATTTGGGAGACAAGAATAAAACCCAGGCATCACAATCACGGGAAGGTTGGTCGACATTGGGTGATGTCGGCTATGTCGATAAAGAAGGCTATCTGTATCTGACAGATCGGAAGTCTTTTATGATCATCTCCGGCGGCGTTAATATCTATCCTCAAGAAGCCGAAAATATTTTGATTAACCACCCTAAGGTAACCGATGTTGCCGTATTCGGCGTGCCTAACGAAGAGTTTGGTGAAGAAGTCAAAGCGGTTGTTCAACCTGCTGATATGAGTCAAATCGGATCCGTATTAGAGGCCGAATTGATCGCATATGCGCGAGACCATATATCGCACATAAAATGTCCAAGAACCGTCGATTTTATGGCAGAGTTACCACGACACCCCACCGGTAAACTCTATAAACGACTGCTCAAAGACAAGTACTGGCCTTAAGCCACTTTCAACAAACCGGCTGAAACGCCGAGCACGAGAAGTGCAAACCGACACTAGAGACTACAGACTCTGAATTAAAAACAATCTACTTTTCCATGGAGTAATAAATGGCAGATAAATCAAAAGTACCACTACCGGTGCCAACACCAGAGACTGCCCATTTTTGGGCTGGCACTAAAGAATCGACCTTAAAACTACAAAGATGCGATGAGTGTGCAAACATCTATTTCCCACCTCGGCCGTTTTGCCCTTCTTGTGCTTCCCGGGACGTCAGTGTATTTGACGCTACTGGTAATGCGTCCCTATACAGTTATGTCATCAATCACAGGCCACATCCAGCTTTTGATGGCCCATACTCTATTGCTGTAATAGAACTCGAAGAAGGCCCTAGGATGATGACAAACATCATCAATTGTCCTCAAACACCCGAGGCGCTTGAACTCGATATGTCGCTGGAAGTTGTCTTTGAATCGATGTCAGACGAGATCTCTTTACCTTACTTTCAACCCGCGCAGTCAACTGGTCACAACAACCAATAGAGAGCCGCAAATTAAGTTAGGAGAAAGGAATTATGAAACGAAATAGTGTATCTATCGTTGGCGCAGCCGAAACAACCGAGCTTGGAAAAATCCCGGGTTTAAGCCAGATTCAACTTCATGCGGACGCTGCTCTAAATGCTATTGCCGATGCCGGATTGAAGCTAGCGGATATTGATGGCATCGCGACTGCCGGCGAATCCCCGACAAATCTCTCACATTATCTTGGCCTGGTACCTACCTGGGTTGACGGCACGTCAGTCGGAGGGTGCTCCTTTATGCTACACGTTCGACATGCTGCCGCGGCGATTAATGAGGGCTTGTGCCATACAGTACTGATCACACACGGTGAGAGCGGTCGCTCGAATATAGGTAGGAGCCCGTATAATGGTGGCGGTCGAAGCACACTACCCGGACAATTTGAAGGACCGTATGGAGGTATGGGACCGACAACGTCATTTACCCTACCGTTCCTACGATATATGAAAGAGACCGGCACAACTTTGGAACAACTCGCGATGGTTGCTGTTGTGCAACGAGAATGGGCAGCGAAAAACCCTCGAGCAATGCTACAAACGCCAACAACCGTCGAAGAAGTGATGAACGAACGAATCATCGCCTACCCCTTTACAAAGCCGATGTGCTGTCTCGTGACCGATGGTGGCGGTGCCCTGATACTCACAAGCGCTGAGCGTGCTAAAGACTTCCCTAACAAGCCCGTATACATTCTCGGTACCGGTGAGAGTGTCGAAACACCCATGATTAGCCAGATGGAGGATTTTACAAGCTCGCGGGCTTTTAAGGTGTCTGGTAAAAAAGCGTTCGAAGAGTCAGGCATTAAACATGCCGATGTAGACCATCTGATGATCTATGACGCCTTCGCACACTTGCCTTTTTATGGCTTAGAAGATCTTGGGTTCTGCGAAAAAGGCGAAGCAGGCTCATTCATCTGGGAGCAAAATACCGCCCCCGGTGGAAAGCTACCCCTGAACACCAATGGCGGTGGTTTGAGCTACATGCATTCTGGTATGTACGGTATGTATGCACTGCAAGAAAGTGTCAAACAGATGCGAGGTATTGCAGCTGCACAGATTGAAGGTGCAAAAATATCAGTCTGTCATGGTGTCGGCGGTATGTTCGCGGCGAGTGGCACAATTGTCATGACCAACGACCCCGCTGCGTAGACTGCAATACCGTAACAACAATCTTATTAACAACAATGTTATGAACAACAAAGCCACTCTGGGATTTATGTCCCAGGGTGCACTCGCTTTACACTAAACCAGTTCAAACGCTGAACCAAAAAACAGTAAGACAACGCTATACAAAAGACAAAGCTATACCAAAAACACTAGAGCACGAAGTATTTCAAAATAGTCTTTTGATCGAAATTCAACGGTATAAGGCTCAACAAGGATAGCACCAGGATAATGCGAACACCGATACGCATCTTTCTGATCCTTATATACCAAACGCAAAATTGTCTGTTCTGGCACGATGCCGAGAGATATCTTCCTTGCGTTTCTAACTGCAGCTTCACTCACAGAACGGATAGTCTCTACCGCGTCGAGGGGATGCATATTAATCGTTGATGCACCCTGGGCATCCTTTACCGCCACCGTATAGATATTAGGGTCGGTGTCATATACCTCAGCACATATTGTTTCATCACCGGTGAGCAAGGCAACGGGTACACCAAGAGTTGCCGCGGCATAATAGTGGATCAGAAACTCAGATGCGGGTTGTTCGTTCAGAAAAACTCTATGTAACTTAGAAGAGGATAAAGTATGAGACAGCGGATTGCCGCCGGCGCCAGCCCGCGCGTGATAACCAACAAACAAAACACAATCAAAAGTTGAGTTTAGCTCTTGAACCATGCAGAGAGGATGACCGCTCCAGCCCCTGATCAACTGAGTGGGCCTTGGTAATTCCGCAGCAATCAAATTGTTCGCGCCGCCATGAGCATCTTTTACTAGAATTTCTGTTGCCCCGGCAGCCAATGCACCTTCACAAGCAGCCGCTGTCTCCAGCACCATCTGATCTCGAAACTCATCATATACAGCTTCGTTCCGATTCGCTTCGGTAAAGGTTGTTGTCCCCGCAACCCCTTCAATATCTGCACTGATATAAACTTTCATCGTCCCCCCGACACATCTGTAATACTTCCGGTCACATAGGAAGCTTCATCGGATAATAACCAGGCGATGGATACCGCAACTTCCTCCGGTGTACCGCCGCGCCCCATAGGAATCATTGGACTGACCCGAGCGACTCTACCAGGCTCGCCACCATCAGCATGCATCGTTGTATCGATGACGCCTGGACGCACACAGTTAACTCGGATTCCCTCAGACGCAACTTCGTTAGCAAGACCTCTGCTAAAAGTATCAATGGCTGATTTCGATGCTGCATAGTCGACATATTCACCAGCGGAGCCCAAGCGCGAGGCCGCCGATGAGACGTTCACTATCGCACCACCTGCTCCGCCGTGTTTGCGTGCCATACGCTTAACAGCTTCTCTTGCACATAAAAATTGACTCGTGACGTTAGTCACCAATATTTTGTTTATCCGTTCCGCCGTCATTTGTTCAACAGACATCTGCGGTAACAATATGCCGGCATTGTTAACCAGCGCTGTAAGTCGCCCCATTTTGCCATCGATGGCTTCAAACAAAGAGACAACTTCCTCCTCGACACTAACATCAGCGCGATACTTCATTACTTCAACACCAATATCGCGCAGCGATATATATACCCGATCAACGGATACTTCATCGGATCTATAATTAAGACAAATTGCATACCCTCTTTCTGCAAGGCATTTCGCCGTCGCCGCGCCTATCCCTCGACCTGCGCCGGTGATTAGTACAATTTTTTTAGTCACTTTCAAAGCCCCTTTACTGTTAACCACTCATGAAACTTATATAAACTCACAAACCTGACAACTGCGAGTAAGATCGCGCTTGATCGCTCAATCGTAAAAACATGATGTCCGTTCTAACAGATTCATCATTTTAAGAATGACGATCAACAGGAAACTAGAGAGCAAAAAGCCAAAGTCAGTTTGAACCTTCTTAGCAATCTCACGCAGACTCATGCTCAGACAACCGACTCCATTGAAATGCATTTCTCCACAATAGCCTAGATCCAATACCTACTCGAAAACTAAGATCTACTTTCCAAGCTTAGCAAAGTAGATGATTCACCAAAAAACAAATTGCTTCCTTTCGGTTTAGGTAAGGTTAGTCGAGAATTATAGGATTCCATCAAGCCGCGCCAAACGCTGAATCAACTCTTCAACGCGGGTACTATAGCCCCATTCGTTGTCATACCAGCTAATCACCTTGACAAGCCGACCACCAATAACCTGCGTAAGTTCTGCATCGAATATGCTGGAATGACTATTGCCGATGATGTCACTAGACACTATAGGGTCAGTGCAATAGCTTACGATTCCTTTCATTGCGCCATTGGCAGCTATTTTGACCGCCTGATTAATAGCTTCGCTGTCTACATCCCTGCTTAGCTCGACTGTTAGATCAATCAGACTCCCATCTGCTACGGGGACGCGCAGCGCCATACCATCTAATTTACCTGCAAGCTGAGGCAGCACGGAACCGATAGCTCGCGCAGCCCCAGTTGAGGTCGGCACGATGTTTAACGCGGCGCTTCGCGAACGCCGCTTATCTGAATGAGGGGCATCGACCAATCGTTGATCGCTCGTATAAGCATGGACAGTCGTCAGCAAACCTTTTTCGATACCAAACGCATCATCCAGAATTTTAGCGATGGGAGCTGCACAGTTAGTGGTGCAACTAGCATTGCTTATTATTTTGCTGTCTAAGGTAACAACATGGTCGTTCACACCTGCCACGAGGGTTGCCTCTAGCGGATCGCTGGTAGGCACGGTAACAACAACTCTTTTTGCGCCGTTATCAAGGTGCGACTGTAACTCGTCTAACTTGCGATAACGGCCCGTGCTTTCTATCACGTACTCTACGTCTAGATCTTTCCAGGGTAAGTCATTTATATCGTGGATATTTAGAACTTCGAAGGGATCATCGTCGATAGTAAGTTGGGAACCAGATACTTCCACGGTGCCGGGGTACACGCCATGAATAGAATCATACTTAAAGGCATACGCAAGATCATCAATCGCTGCAATATCGTTCACCGCGACAACATCAAAGTGTCTTCTCAACTTTGCGATACGTGTAATTGTGCGGCCTATACGTCCAAAGCCATTAATAGCAATTCTAGGTTTTCTCATACATTGTCTCCATTAAATCAACAAAGCTACGGTCAATAGTAAAATATGGAAGAGAGTCAATTCACGCTTTGAGTTGCTCAAGGCAATTAGGGCGAGCTACATTTCTAACCAAAAGTAAGTGTATCACTGAATATTAGCGCTAAAAATGGCAGGCCTATTCCGAGCATTACCGGCGAAGTAAAAAAGATGGCAGTTCATCAAAGTTAGCGTTTTTTTTGACATAGCAGCCGCGGCAACTGCGACTAATTAGTGAGATTCAAGAGGGCCCATAGAAATACATCATGTGACCACTCCTCTGAGCCCGTGTATTGACCAAAAATACCCATGCTCAAGTTTTTAAGTGATCAATGATTCATGTCATAGAACCGTCAAAAATGTTTATTTGTCTGTTGCGTCTATGAAAGTTCATGGCATGCTTTGTGGTAGCCTTAAACATCTCAGACTGGGACGAATGCCATGAGCCAAAATACCATCAAAGACTTGCTCGACAAATTAAAATCAGAAATCGAAACAACCGAGGTCGATTCAGAATCTCGCAAAATACTTTTTAGGCTCGAATCAGATATTCAGATCTGGTTAAACGAAACTTCAGAGAAGAGGATGTCAACCACCATGATGGAAACGGCAGAAATGCTCGAAACAGAGTTCGCCAGTGAACACCCTACCGCCGAACGTTTAGTTAGGGAAATTATCGATGCACTGGCGAGAATGGGAATTTAGTCCTAGTTCGAGTAAACAGCTCGCCCAGCGACGTAGGTTGCGAGTACATTAATAGAGGCTAAGTCCTTCTTAGCCATCAAAAGCGGATTAGTGTCCAGAATCACGAAATCACCAAATTTACCCAGTTCTAGACTACCGATATGACGCTCTTGAAATGCGCTATATGCACCCTCGATGGTCATTGCTTTCAATGCTTGCTCGACACTCAGAGCTTCGTCTGGGTACCAACCATCGCTAGGCGTACCATCCAATTTCATTCTGTTGACAGCGAAATATAAAGTCTTTGTTGGTCGCCAAGGCTCACCTGGCAGGTCACTGTTAATAATCAACCGGCCGCCGGCGTTCAATACTTTCTGCCACGCATAAGCGTATTGAATACGATCAGACCCAACTCGGTCTTCAGCCCAACCGCTATCTCCTACGGCATGGCTAGATTGCATCGAAGAAATAAACCCAGCGTTCGCAACCCTCGAAAAATAGTCAGGCAAAACAACCTGCGCGTGCTCTACTCGCCAGCGATGATCCTGCGATGGGTAGCTGCTAAGCGCTCGCTCATATATTCCGATAGTTCTGTCATTACCTTCATCACCAATCGCGTGCACTGCCATTTGAAATCCATATTTGGCAGCTCTCTCGGCGAGATAATTGACAGCTTTTGGCGTGATCCTCTCTGTAGGACTCGCCTTCTCAGGATGATCAGAATATGGCTCGCGTAACATTGCTGTTCTTGAGCCGAGGGATCCATCGTAAAAAACCTTAATACTTCGCACTTCAAACATCGCATCTCGACGCTCCAAGGGCCCTCGTTTGAACCAAGCAGTCATCAACGATTCATCATTGCCATTTAATAGACCATAAACTCTGATCGGAAGGTCGCTTTGTTCTGCTAGCTGCTGATACGCAGTCACGTCAGCTAGGTTCATACCCGCTTCGTGAACACTGGTAACGCCTGCAGACGCCATGGTGCTAAGCCCAGCGACGATCGCTTCCTTTAATTGCCGATTGGACAATTCAGGAATGTGAGCTGTCACTAGCTGCTGCGCAAGGGTCAGAAGTACACCCGTCGGCTCTCCATCCTCGCGTCTTAATATTTCACCAACATCAGGGTCCGGTGTATCACGGGTGATACCTACAATCTCAAAAGCTTTACCGTTAACAAAACCGCCAAAGCCGTGCAGTGACTCAAGCATGACAGGGTTGTTGGGGAAGGCTTTGTCGAGCAGCATTCGGTCAGGATAGCCGCGAGATGCAAACTCGCCCTCATCCCAGCCTTGCCCAAGTAACCATTCATTTAGCACAGGCTTCGGAAATTTCAGTTTGAGCCGCCGCACCATTTCTTCAACATCAGTCGCACCAACAAGATCGGCCTTCACAGTGTCAGTTCCCAATTCCCTGACATGGGCATGACTATCAATAAAGCCTGGTAGAACCGTCGCGCCCTTCAGATCAACTCTTTTAACGCCATGGATCAAAATTTCCATATCAGCTAAATTGCCGATACTGCGGATTCTGCCATGACTTACCAACATTGCCTCAGCCACTGGCTTACGCGCATCCATCGTCAAGATGGTGCCGCCAAACAACAATAAATCCCCACTAGCATTGATATGCTCACCTGAATCATTGGGGTGGCTGATATTGGTACAGCCACTTAACAGTAAGGAACTGATAACAATGGCAAAGAAAACTCGCATGACGACTCCAGGTTTTACAATTTTAATAAAGGACACTTAGGTCATTTGTACCAAACAGAACTGTACAGGGCATGTACCCACATCAGGTCCTTCAGTAAATGGATCTTCAAATATCAATTCTAAATCAATACAATCTATAATTTCTTCAATAATCGTTGATAGACTATGCGTTTTTAGTTCAGTTTATAAAGAGGCAACATTCAACCTGATCTCCGTCTTCCTCATTAACAGCCTCGTCGTTGGTATCGCAGTCATTATGAATTCTTATTTCAAATGACACGCTTACTACCAAAATTGCATATAAAACACCGATTTATCATTGTCATTGGCGTAGTGTTTTCACTGCTAGCGTCACACAGCCGAAATCTGGGTATTTGGGCTTACTTACTATTTGATGAATCAGGCGGGGGGATGGGGGTATTTCGAAGGAAATTTCACTGGCAAGTTGTTTGACTGCGTGTATTTTTCCTTAACAACTTTTACCACCCTTGGCTTCGGAGATATTACTCCCCAGGGCAGCATACGTTACCTAACTGGAATTGAACCACTCACAGGGCTAGTGCTAATAACTTGGACTGCCTCATTTCTTTATTTTGAAATGAGGCAGTATTGGGATCTCGACTAGCCTTTCTGATCAGCAGCTATTTGTACCGCAGATGGCCGCGTAGCGAGTAATTTAATCAGATCACTGGCACCGTCAAAACCTTCAAGCAGATTCATATCTAAGACCCTACGGCCACAAGCACCGGCCAGGCTCATCGAATACATGAACATGATATCCGCGTAGGTAAAGGTATCGCCAGCAACGTAAGGCGAAAACTTGCCATTTCGCTTCAAGCACTCGACGCCTTTCGCAAGGTTCGTCTTTGCGTTTGCTTTCGTCTCATCACTAACTGAGCCACCAAAGAACGCTTCAGCAAAACAAGTACGAGCAGGAAGTTCAATATATAGCTCAATTTCCTTCACCAATTCGCGTACCTTTGCCTTCTCGAATGCGTCGGTTGGCATCAATGACGTTCCTTCACCTAGATCTTCCAAGTAACCAAAAATAACGTTAGTTTCACTAATAAAACCTTGCTCGGTCTCTATACAAGGCACTTTACCCATCGGGCTCTTACTCAAGAAATCTCCTTCTTGACTAGGTCTAACATCGACAAATTCATAGTCGATCCCTTTTTCGATAAGTGCCATCTTCACCATGTTGAAATAATTACTTACCGTAAATCCATATAGTTTGATCATGTAGTCCTCAGTCGCAATGTGAAATTAAATCCGGCCGAATCATAGCAAAAAATTTAGACGTCAACTCGCATTTAACATCTCTAAAGTTTTTTGAAATCCTGCAAACTATCATGTTAGCTGATATCCAACACTTTCAAAGCCCTCTCAGTACTACACATCCACTAACAGGCGAGATCAGAACTGATGTTGCATCGGGTTGTGGTTTAATGAGGGTAGTTGTATAAATTTACTTCTCTCATTTCCACACAAGAAGGAACCCCATGAACGATTTACCAAATTGCCAGCAATGTAAATCTGAATACACCTACGAAGATGGACTCCTCTATGTTTGTCCAGAGTGTGGCTTTGAATGGTCTGTTAACAGCGAGGCTCAGGTTGAAAATAGTGAGAACGATAACGATACGAAAGATGTGACAGATGCGAACGGCACCCCTCTAATAGATGGGGATTCAATCACTGTGATTAAGGACCTTAAGGTAAAGGGCACTTCATCCGTGGTAAAGGTTGGCACCAAGGTTAAGAACATTCGTCTGGTCAGCGGAGATCACGATATCGACTGCAAGATCGATGGCATTGGCGCCATGAAGCTAAAGTCTGAATTCGTCAGAAAGGCCTGACGCACCCCGCTCAAACAACAGAAATAGAAACAGAAACAGAAACAGAAACAGAAACAGATTAGTAAGCTCTGATATCAAACCCCATCCTAGGAAAATGGACAGCGATATTTCCCACGAGCGAGTCAGTTCGTAACAATGCAAGCTCTTCCAG
>JBLHWY010000088.1:0-27128 GCA_047629195.1 Candidatus Azotimanducaceae bacterium | reverse complement strand
GTCAAACGTGTGGTTGATTACAACGTCAATGTACGTGTACTCAGCGACAACACTGGCGTAGACCTAAATAACGTCAAAATGTCGATTAATCCATTTGATGAGATTGCTATAGAAGAAGCGGTTCGACTCAGGGAAGCCGGCAAAGTGGAGGAGGTGGTTGTTGTATCCGTAGGTGCTAGCAACTGTCAGGAACAAATCCGTACCGCCCTCGCATTAGGTGCTGATCGTGGCGTTCTTGTTGAAACCGACGAGGAAATGCAGCCACTAGGTATCGCCAAGTGCCTAAAAGCAGTAGTCGATAAGGAAGCGCCGAAGCTCATCATTACAGGTAAGCAAGCGATCGATGGCGACAATAGCCAGACGGGCCAAATGCTCGCTGCTCTGGCCGGTTTCGGTCAGGCGACTTTTGCTTCGGTATTAGAGCTAGACGATGACATTGCGACCGTAACTCGCGAAGTTGATGGCGGACTGGAAACTATTTCGGTCAAACTACCTGCGGTAGTGACAACTGACCTTCGCTTGAACGAGCCGCGTTATGCTTCGTTACCCAACATTATGAAAGCTAAGAAGAAGCCAATTGATGTTTTCACACCAGCAGACCTCGGCGTAGATGTTACGCCTAGAATCAAGACCCTGAAGGTGACTCCACCAGCGGAACGCAAAGCTGGCGTCATTGTTGAAACGGTTGAAGAGTTAGTCGATAAATTGAAAAACGAAGCGAAGGTGATCTCATGAGTAATTTAGTCGTCGCAGACCACAACAATGAAGCAATTAACGCCGCTACGCTTGTTGCAATCGCCGCTGCCAAAGCAATCGGGGGCGACATCGATGTTCTAGTGGCAGGGGCGAACTGTGCTGCTGCCGGTGAAGCCGCGAGTAAAATCGATGGTGTGAACAAAGTGCTCGTTGCAGATAACGAACTCTATGGTCACCAGCTTGCAGAAAATCTGGCTGATCTTGTCGTTGAGATTGCGGGTAGCTATTCACATATCGTGAGTTCAACCTCTAGCTCAGGCAAGAATTTTATGCCTCGAGTTGCTGCGTTATTGGACGTGGCCCAGATTTCTGATATTAGTGGTGTCGTTAGTGAAGATACTTTTGAACGTCCGATTTATGCCGGTAATGCAATTGCAACAGTGCAGTGTAGTGATGCTATCAAGGTCATTACAGTGCGAGGTACAGCTTTTGACCCTGTCGCTGCTGATGGCGGTAGCGCTGCCATTGAAGCTGTCGATGTCGTTAAAGATGCTGGGCTTTCTAGTTGGCAGAAAGAAGAGATTGTGAAACTTACTCGTCCAGAACTGACGGCGGCAAGCATCATTATTTCTGGTGGTCGAGGCATGCAGAACGGCGAGAACTTCAAACTACTTGAATCTGTTGCTGATAAACTGGGTGCCGCGATTGGTGCTTCTCGAGCAGCAGTGGATGCCGGTTTTGTTCCTAACGATATGCAAGTTGGGCAAACGGGTAAAATTGTTGCGCCAGATCTATATATTGCAGTTGGTATCAGTGGTGCTATTCAGCATTTAGCGGGTATGAAGGACAGCAAAGTAATTGTCGCGATTAACAAAGACGAGGACGCGCCGATATTTCAGGTTGCAGACTATGGTCTGGTTGCTGATCTGTTCAAGGCTGTGCCAGAGATGGATGCGCTTTTATAGTTAGCCATTAAGTGTAAGCTAAAAGGCGATGCTCGTGCATCGCTTTTTTTTGCCTGCGTTTTATTCGGATGATTTATGCGCGGGAGATCCTTGTTGTTAGGCCAAGCGTTTTGTTTTAATTGCTCTGGAAGCATTTGAATCGACTTTAATGCCGAGGGTATCTTGAATAAAACAGGCGACATCAACCATTTTGTCGAGATCAACCCCAGTTTCGATACCGAGACCATTCAGCATATATATGACGTCTTCTGTTGCAACGTTGCCCGTCGCGCCTCTTGCATAGGGACAGCCGCCAAGACCAGCAACAGAGCTATCAACGACGCAGACGCCCATCTCGAGCGCTGCGTAAATATTAGCCAGTGCTTGGCCGTAGGTATTGTGAAAATGTGCTGCAATTTTGCTCGCGTCAACCTGTTCCGTGATTGCAGCTATCAGTGATTTAACCTTACCGGGGGTTCCTCGACCAATCGTATCTCCCAGGCTTACTTCAAAACAGCCCATTTCAAGTAACTGCACTGTGAAGTCTGCAATTTTAGATTGATCTACATCGTCACCTTCCCAAGGGCACCCTAGCACACAGGAGATATATCCTCGGACCCTGATATCGTTTTGTTTCGCTAGTGAAATAACAGGCTGCGCCCGCGCCAACGCTTCTTCAATGCTGCAGTTTGTGTTCCTCATTGAGAAAGATTCAGTGGCTGAGATAAAGACCGCAACCTCGCTTGCTTTTGCTTCTAGGGCAGCTTCCATTCCCTTAAGATTAGGTGTCAATGTTGAGTAGACGACATCATCTTTTCGATTGATCAATCTCATTACTTCAGCTGAATCAGCCATGGTCGGAATCCACTTTGGAGAAACAAACGCGCCCGCTTCAATATGTCTGATACCAGTATCGCAAAGGCGTTCAATTAATTCGACTTTGTGAGCGGTAGACACAGCTGATGGTTGATTTTGTAACCCGTCTCTTGCGCCAACTTCTACAATGCGGACTGACCTTGGAAGTGAAGTCATAGTCATCTTGGTTTGTCCCCTTTAACAGTGACCCTCACGCCGGATCTCGTTTCTGGAAAGTAATCCCAGACTGCCATATGTTGAGTACATCTATTGTCCCACATGGCTATTGTGTTGGGTTTCCATTGTAAGCGGCACTGGAAATTCGGGTTTTTGACGTGTTCGAATAACATATTGAGCAGCGTATCACTCTCGTGCGTGGTCAGCCCCTTGATGCGTTTAGTGAAGCCGCTATTGACAAATAGCACTTTTTTGCCGGTGACAGGGTGAGTCCGAATCACTGGATGTTCTGCACTTGGGTTGTCACGCTGGGAAGGGTGGTCACCGTAGAAGCCTGAGTAGTCTGCAGCGTGAATCGCGGTTAAATCGGCGAGTAGTGTTTTAATGGGCTCGCTCAATGCATTGTAGGCCTCGTACATATTAGCCCAAAGCGTGTCGCCGCCTTGGCTTGGCGTAACATTGATATACAAAATACTTGCCATCGGAGGCTCGAGATCAGCGGACACATCCGAGTGCCAGCCCTCGCCATTATTTCTGTGCGAGTTTTCGTCCGCATGGATCTTCATAAGTGCTGGGTTATCAGCCACATAAGGTGCTGCAGGATGGACATGCAGCGGGCCGAAACGTTCACCGAATGCTAGGTGTTGCTCATGGGTTAATTGTTGCCCAGGGAAAAAGAGTACAAGGTGGTCCATCCAGGCTCGATGTAGAGCCTGAAAAGTATCGTCTGGTATTTTTATAGATAGATCGAGTCCCGTGATCGTCGCCCCAATTCGAGGTGTCAACGGTTCTATTTCGAATAGTTTCATATCAGTCTCCATTTCCCACTTATGGCAGGGTAATACCTTGGTGTTTCAAATTCTGCGTCTAAAGTCAGCGCCAGAGGTCACGATCGTGTAACGATTGCTACCATTTGAAAAACGACTCTTGCAGTTTCCAGTATCGGTGTACGAGTGTGATACTTTAGATATACCACTACTCGTTTCACAAGGGTAGTTTGATTTGCTTTTTGAATTTTTGATTGATTGATTGTTTTAATTACTGTTGTATAGATTAATCCAGTGTTTTACTCAATCCAAGGTTTTGGTATGTAAGTATCGTGAACAAGTGTTACACAGCCTGATATAGAGGAAAAACGAGATGATAGATTCAAGCCCCATATCGGGTTCTGTGACACCGAAGGTGGCGTTCGTTCACCAGCTGTTACCCATGGTATTTTTGTTCGCGCTTATTGGCTATGGCTTAATCTTTAGGCCCAACTATTTGGCGGTAAATTCATTACCGCTTGAATTGATTTTTTTACTCGCAAGCTGTTTCTCCATTGCACAGCTCATGCTCATGGGTTTTGGGTGGGACGATATACAGACGGCAGTATTGGGAAAAATAACCCGTGGTTTTCCTGCCATTATGATTCTATTTGCGATTGGTATCATCATTGGTTCGTGGATTATCAGCGGCACTATGCCAATGTTAGTTTACTGGGGGGTGAAAATTATTGATCCAACCTATATCTACATTATTGCTTTCATTGTTCCCATTTTATTTTCATTAATGACAGGCACATCCTGGGGATCGGTAGGGACCGTGGGCGTCGTCATCATTGGTGTTGCGACAACCATAGAAGCAGACTTAGGTATAACTGCAGGAGCGATTATCGGCGGCGCATACTTCGGTGATAAAATGTCCCCGCTGTCCGATACAACGAACATCGCAGCTATCGCGACAGAGGTTGATCTCTATGACCATATTCGATCTATGGCGAACACAACGCTTCCTTCCGCACTGATTGCAGCGATCGGTTTTGTCATTATGGGGTTTGTTAGCCCGCCACAGATTGTCGCTGTGAATGTGGATGCTGTCGGCTCAGTAACCGAACAAATCAGTCTTCTATTTAACTTCAATGTGTTGTTGTTGCTACCTCCGGTCATTGTGCTCTACGGTTCCTTAACCAGAAAGCCGCCATTGCCTGTTCTTATGGTTTCATCTTTATCGGCGATCTTACTAGCCCTGTTGTTTCAGGATTTTAGCTTTGGTGATGTGCTTATTTGTCTCATTTCAGGGTTCAATGTAGGGATGTCAGGTAATGCCGGCCAGGTTACCGACGCCATGGGCACGCTATTTAATCGGGGCGGATTGTACGAATTGAACGAGCCGATTATCTTTACCATCATGGTTTTTGTATTTATCGGCTCACTCGACCTCATTAGTGCTATGCCCTCTATCGTACGGAAAGTCTTTGGTTTTGTGTCCACCAGAACAGGTTTGATATTGGCTGCGTTACTCGCTGCTGTATTTACTAATGCTTCGACGTCGAATCAAAGTGCGACCAGCTTCATTGTCGGTGATGCTTTCAAATCCAGATTTGATACGCTTCGAGTTCCCCGCAAAGTGCTGTCTCGTTCGATCGAAGATTACGGCACGATGATCGAAAGCATTATACCCTGGACCTCAACCGCAATTTTTGTTTCTGCGACAACAGGGGTTGCCTTTTCCGACTATTGGCACTGGCAGTTGTTAGCGCTCGCCAATATCGTTGTCGCACCGTTGTTAGCCATTCTTGGAATTGGATGCTTCTATCATGAAGTCGATGATGATGAGGCGTGTGTTGGCGCCGGATAAGCACTAAATTTTCAGCTTCGAGTTAACCACCAAGCGGCAGCACTGAGCACCGGTAATGTTAGGGCTGTTCGCAACAGGAATACTTTGGCAAGCATTGTAAGACCGATGGGTAATGGCGAACGTAATACTAGTACACCAAACTCTGACATGAATATGAGCTGCGAGACAGATAAACCAGCAAGGATGAAGCGCCAGAATTCATCCTGCAATTTTGCTGCAATGAGTGCCGGTAGGAATTGATCTCCAAATCCCGCGATAAGACCGGGGGCTATTGTGCTTGCTTCGGCAACAGAGAATATTGTTAACACGGATGATATCGGAGCGACAATCCAGTCCACAATAGGCGTGTGAAACAGAATAATTGTGGCCAGCGTGGCGAGAGCAATACAAGGTCCAAGCACGCCAAAAGCGGTAGTCATAAAGTTCTTAGCAAAAAGATTTAGATACGAACGTGGTCCCGGCGCATTCGCTGCCTTTTCTAGGGCTGATCGATAGGCACGTTCCCAAGCCTTTGAGTTATCAGTTACCGCTACAGGCGCTGGCGCTAACTGAGTTTCCGGTATAGATGCTAATGGTGGAATCCGTGCCATGACCATAGCCGTGATTAGACAACTTAGAATAACTGTCAGATACCAACTGAAAAACATTTGTTCGATTCCTGTGATATTGGCGATTACAAGCGCGAACGGTATAGATACGATCGAAAAATTGGTTGCTATGACAGACGCTTCTCTAGCGTTGTAGCCCCCTTGTTGATACTGAGAAATGGTGACGAGTAAACCAATTGATGACGCCGACACAAGTGAGGTTAAGGTGTCGATCGCAGCTCTACCGGGTAGTCTAAATAATGATTGAAAGAATGGTTTACAGAAGGTTCCGACAAGCTCCATCAGGCCGTAATCTGTCATTAGCGGCATAAGCGCGAGTCCGACGAAATAGATAACCACAATGTTTAGACCAATGTCATGGACGACGGTAATGCCCGTGTCCGGCAAGCGTATGATTTCAGGTCCAATGTCGAAATAAACGCAAGAGACGACAAAGAGTCCGGCTATTCTCAGCAGTAACCAGCCTAATGATAGCTCGAACGCTTGGGCTCGCAACGACTCAGAGCCCGATTTCTTTGAGCTAAGAGAAGTCGCTAGCCCTCCGATGGCTGAGACTGCGATAATCACCAACAATATTTCCTGAAGCACATATGCCATCTGTGCTTGAAAAAAATCAGTAATCACGCCGAATAATACTGTCTGTTTATCGTCTGTGATTACAGGGAATAGAAAGACAAATGCACCCAAGGTGGCAGGAATTATAAAGCGAAGTGGTTTAGCTAGTGTCGTAGTCATTAGTAGTCATTAGTAGTCATTAGCGGTCATTGAGGGTCATCGGAGGGCATAAGCCGTGATCGTTTGTTGATTAATCGTTCATTAATTGAAGAGTAGAGGGAATCGAAGGAGCAATGAGGAGAGTTAATCGGATAAGGCATATCCTCTGAATCAGCATGATTCTGAGGATATGATGCGGAGATGCTTAACGTTTGCTAACTTCCAGTTTTTGATCGCGTATAGCGGCAATTGAACTGCCAGGAGCAGGGATAGGTACATCTGCGTTTGCCCAGGCCTTACTCAATCTCTCCTGAACTTCTTCGGCTTCTTTCTCTTCACCTTGTATCATAAGTGCATCTTTCAGACCGGCAAGTGCCCAGCCATTTTCTGGCCATTTCTTAAGGTCCATTAAATAAGTTTGTTTCGCAGCGCTCGCGTCGCCCCCAGCAAGTTGTGCTGCACCCAGAGAATGGCGAACTGGGTGGAACCAATCTGGTGGTTCGGTGTAACGCAGGGAGTCTTCGATAGCGACACCCTTTTTAAGCATAGGTATTGCTTCTTCATACATTGCCTCGCTGGCTAGAATTTCTCCGTTCAGCGTTAGGGATGCTATTTCTAGCACTGAATCGATACTATTTCTGCCTATATTGACCATTGCTCGGGTTGCAGCATCTAACCTGAGTTCGTCTAGTTTAGCTGCCTCAGCTTTGGCTTGCATCAAATCGTTCTTACCGTTGAAGGCGCGACCTCTAGCGTAATGCCAAATGGATCTAAGATAGAGGAGTTCTTTTGCGGGTTCTGGCTCTGAAAGAATTTCATCCCAAGCGCTGAAGCGAACGTCAACAAACAGTGGCTGTGCAACAAACTGCTGCGCGCTGCCGGTGAAACCTGCCATCGATAGCATCTGCGGTGTGATCGCATTTCTTGTACCGTCTGCGAGAAGGTTAGCTTGTTCCTGCCAGCCTTCAATTGCCGCTGTTGTTGCACCAAAGTGCCAGTTATGAGGAACGTATCCACCGAGGTAAATAAAACTGTTTGAATGACATACTGACGTAAACCAACTATCAGCTTCTGTGGCTTTCATGTTGTTAAGTGTAGCGTCGTGGTAGCGGCCTAATCTCAAATATATATGGGCTGGCATGTGGACCAGATGACCAGCATTGGGTGATAGATTGGCAAGTTTGTCGGCATAGGGTTCTGCTCGCTCTGGTGCGTTAGATGCCTCTACTGCATGAATATAGAGATGTATCGCGCCAATATAGTCCGGGTCTATCGCTAATGCACCTTCAATCAGATCGGTTATTTCGGTTGTCCATGGCTTAGCCGTGCCATCTTCAAGCCAGTAGTCCCAGGGATGTAGATTCATTTGGGCATCTGCTGCAAGGGTAAGTATGTGTGCATCGTTGGGGAATTGCATCACAACGGTACGCATTGCATCAGCATAGGCCTCGTTCAATGGCGTCGGGTCCGCAGGGGCTTTGGCTTGATATCGCTTTGACAGCGCTTCAATGAGTGCTTTTTCCTTTCGACTAACCCCTTTTTTTTGGTCGTTGGCAACCTCCATTGCCATTTCCGCCAGCTTTGTAGCACGTGCGGCGTTTGAAGGCACCATTTTCATATTCAGGTTGGCGCCCAGTACAAATGCGCTACCCCAGTAACACATAGCGCAATCGGGGTCAGCTATTGCACCTTCATTGAATGCTAGGTCTGCTGCAGCATGATTGAAACCCCATGCAAGCATCATTCCTTGATTAAAGTATTTCTGGGCTTTTGGAGAGCTTGTTGTGATATCCAGATTTAGTGAACCGAGCCCATCGAATAACACTTGGTTGTCGGGGATTACAGTTTCTGTAGCAGTTTGCGTGTCACTTTCCATAACGCCATCCATAGGCGATTGACTACACCCAAAGAGAAAGAACGTTGCAAAGATGATCACAGAGAGACTTTTAATATACATGGGTGGTCATATCCAGGTCAGTTATGTGCAATTAGTGTAACTACGCATATATCCCACCACAACCAGAATAGTGCCGTTTGACGGGATATTACTCGCTAGGGTTTATCCAAGATGAGGCCAAGTTGTCTGCTCTGCGCCACGAGTGAACCGGTTGAATCCCAGAGGGCTCCGCTCTCTATCATGCGCCCACCAGCTAGGTGATTTGTCGTGAATTGCCCCAGAATCCAACCCACGGCAGGTCTTTGCCTCACATGTACAGTTAACTCAACGGTGGGTACCCAGCCGACATTTCCCAGGTAACCAAAAGGTGAGGGCGGAAATGCATCGCAGAACAATAGAAGTGAACGTGCATCGGGCTCTCTACCGTCAGTGAATCTGATCCAACCAGAAATGACAGGCTCAGTTGATTCACCAGAAACTGATTGTTCTGGATTAAGTCGAACACTCAATCTATTCATGATGGGTAGCTCAATACCCTGTAAATCTCCGGTACGATCACAGCATAGTGGTTCAGCTGGTATAACCGGCGCGATCATAGGTATTTCATTTTCAACGCCAACCGATTGTGACAAATCGCCATAGACGGCCATGACTTCGAGTCGCGGTTTGCCCGCTTGGATTAAAGTCGCTCTCACGTTGCTTAAGGTTCGCCCCACTCTTATGACGTCAATGTTGATCTGGTATTCAGTATCTTGAAGTCCTGGGCGTAGATAATGGGTGGTTATCGAAATAGGGTCCGGATGGGCGATTTCCTGAGATAGAGCGCTAGAGATAAGCGATAACAAATAGCCGCCATTAGGATTATCACCAATATTCCATTCTGGACTCACGACGCCGTGCCACTGACCGCCAGCAGATTTAGTTGCCCTTGTTTCTTCATCAAAACAATACACTTGGATAACTCCTTAAGTTGAACGACAGCGCGTACAGACAGTGCTGAACTTCAGTATACATTGCTGACGGGTGACATAAGCAGTCAATCTGCTTCGCGACTAAGACAAGCTTTTCGATTATGTTGTTCGATCTAGTTGTTCGCCCCTGCCGCTTAATAGCGGCATAGTCTCAGCTTCAAAGTAGGTTTTAAATGTGGTTCCTTATCCTTTAAATTACCGGCTTGATTATCTACAATCAAGGTCTTAATTGACAAGTTGAAGGAAGGCATTGCTGCTTTTCTTGAGAAGCGAGCACCTAATTTCACGGGGCGATAGAGCAAGCTTGGATAAGGTTTTTGTTACGGGAATAAATCATTTTACACATTGCGCTACATTTTCTTGTTCCGTTGGTGCCTGCGATTACAATTTATCGCAAGCAATGGTTGCAGAGCTATGGGGTTTTATTGGCTGGGCTTCTCATCGATTTCGATCACCTGCTAGCAGAACCCATATATGACGCGGGACGCTGCAGTATCGGTTTTCACCCGCTACATACAATAGTACCTGTTGTGCTCTATTTCTTGTTATTGCGGTTCCCAAGTACTCGGCTACTGGGTATTGGTTTATTGATCCATATTGGTTTAGACACGGTTGATTGCAAGTTTACTAACGGTATCTGGTACACGATCAGCTAAAGACCCGAACGGATAAGTTAACAGGCGCGGATTACATTTCTAAACCAAATTAGTTGCGTTTTGAGTTTAGCCATTCTTTGAATAGGCCAAATACAGGCCTGATTAACTAATCCTAATCCGGAAACTAAACATCTCCATGATTACTTCCCGCCAACCTTTTGATTTCTAAAACAACAGATCTGAAAGTCTCCAAAATTTAGTCAGGAACGGGTGTTTATAGACGTTAATTAACTAATCGAGGGGCATGATTGGTGTTTGCTTGTGCTGCAGAATGCTTGAATAAACTTAGGTTTGACATGTTAGGATCTGCCACTAAAGACCCAACAATAGATTTATCTGACCATAATGCCTGATTCGCTATGCCGCCGGTTGTTAAGTTTCTATATCAATTTAGGTTTGTTTGTAGCCGCTAATACCCAGATAACTTCCGTATACGGTGAAGGGCTAACGCAGCACCATTTCAATATTGATTACACGGTGGACGTATGGGCAAATCTCAGGGGAGGGCAGAAGCGAGGCTCTGCATACCTGGACAATCTCGATGTGACTTTAGGCGTAGATACAGAGACGTTGTTTGGTCTAAAGAATGGCAATGGCTACGTCCACCTGCTCTATAATAACTCGGCGGGTTTCTCTGCAAACCTGGTAGGAGATTACCAGGTGGTCAGTAATATTGATTCAATTCACGTGATTCGTCTCTATGAACTCTGGTACGAGCAGGGCTTCGGAGAAAGTCAATCGGTAAAGTTGGGGTTGTATGACCTTAACTCCGAGTTCGATGCGATAGCCGCTGCGGCCCTGTTTATTAATTCATCACACGGTATTGGCGCAGAGTATGCGCAAAGCGGCCAAAATGGTCCCTCTATCTTCCCAACCACTTCTTTGGCATTGCGATATTTTAATCAGATATCCCATCAAGTTTCAGTTCGAGCAGCAATTTTAGATGGCGTTCCTGGAAATATAGACGATTTCCAGAAGAATCAAATTCGGTTTGCGCCAGATGATGGCGCGCTGCTGACGGCTGAACTAGAAGTGACCTTTGCAGGAGGCTCACCTGCGGACAGCAAAGATCGTGGAAGGTTGGGAGTCGGCACTTGGTATTATACAGAGCCGGAATCTCGGTTGAATACTAATGTTGAAGGGATGCCTAAGGTAAACAATCGTGGAATTTATGGTTTTTATGAACATCGAATTACCATGGCGCAAGGTGATACCGTTGAGGCATGGTTGCGAGTGGGAGTTGCCGAGCCACATGTTAATCAATTTGATACCTACGTGGGGGCCGGGGTTGTATTGTCCGGATTTTTACCCAGAAAATTTGAGGACTCATTTGGCTTTGCCATCGCCGCGGCCCACAATTCAGATGATTATCGTATCCAAGCAGGTTCAAATGCTCGTTCTCAGGAATTAAATTTTGAGCTAACCTGGCGAATACGTTTGTCAGAGCGTTGGGTATTGCAACCTGATCTACAATTCATACACAATCCCGGTACAGTTCGCGAGATTGATGATGCAATTGCTTTTGGTCTCAGATTCGAACTGAATATATTCTAACGACCCATGTTTCCCTATGTGGTTTTTAGCCGGTTTGAATCTAGACCATGATTGCTGGGGGCCTAATTTGGCCCGGTGCTGCAGAGGCTGGTTTGGTTAAAATCGTTTTGCGGTGTACCAATTTATACGTCTTGCATGCGCATCTACTTCGTCAACAACATCGAGGATTAATGCGAACAATGCCATTCTGATGGTCACGCCATTATCTGTTTGTCTGAAAATAGCGAGGTTAGGGTTTTCGTTCAAATCATTGTCTAGTTCGTTTGCCGCTGCACGTGAATCCCTTGGCAGAGGATGCATAATAACAGTGTTTGGCTCACAGTATTGTGTGTAGACAGCTTGATTAAGTCGAAACAGCCCCTTGTACTTGTTCGCTTCTTCCTGGTTCGGGAATCGCTCTTCCTGGGTTCGCGTGACATATAGAATGTCTGCATTGCTAATACCAGATTGGAGCTCTGTAGACTGGTTGACTGTATGGCCAGCAGCTTTTATTGCTGAAATATACTCGTCCGGCAGACTTAGTTCTGGAGGGGATATCAGATTGAACTTAATTTTGTCAAATAGACTTAGTAATTTACATAAAGAATGCACAGCGCGCCCGTAACGAAGATCGCCAATAAGCGCTATGCTCAAGCCATCAATTGTCTTATTTTTTTCTGCAAGTTCCTTACGAATCGTATAGAGATCCAGTAACGCCTGGCTAGGGTGCTCGTTCGCGCCGTCGCCACCATTTATCACTGGCACTCTGCTTGCCTCGGAAAATTCAGCAACAGAGCCCTCTGTCTGGTGCCTCATGACAATGACATCGCTATAACCTGATAGGACCCGAGCGGTATCGTAGAACGATTCGCCTTTAGCAATCGAAGTCGCTTTAAGTTCCGTAGTTTCCCGCACTTCACCACCGAGAAGGTTGAAGGCGCAGCCAAAGCTGACTCTGGTTCTGGTGCTGGGTTCAAAGAACATGCTACCTAGAATGGCTCCCTCGAGAACGCGAGTTGCCTTCTTGCGTTGGGCGTAAGGTTCTAGATGATCGGCAACTTCAAATACACGCTCAATGGCTGTTCTATCGAACTCAGAAACGGAGAGGATGTGCTGACCGACAAATTTCATTGGTGACCTTATGTATTCTTTTAACGATTACTGGTTTTTTTGCCTTCAAGCAAGGGAACTAGCTGGTGCGCGCTATTTCCAAGGTAATTTTTCATGCAGTTCGAGTATGACTTCTCTTAGCCAGCGATTCGCCCGATCCTGATCTGTGCTTTCGTGCCAGTAGAGATGTGATTCAAGATTAGGGACCGAAAACGGGAGTTGCAGATAACGAACAGGTAATTGGGTCACAAGGTGATCGGCAAATATTTGAGGCACCGTAAGCGCAAGTTCTGATCGGGTAACAAGCTCGGAAACGGCCAGGTAATGCTGAGTTCTAAGTGCTATTTGTCGACGTTTACCCATTTTTCCAAGTGCAAGGTCTACCTGACCTAGTCCGCCTCGGCGGCTAGATATTTGAATATGGCGCAGTTTCAGATAAGAATCTATATCTAGCTCATCACCGATTGACGGATGATCTTTTCGTATGATGCATACCTGAGGATGAGAAAATAGTGGCGCCTGTTTTATTCTGGGATCTGGTGTCAATGGAATATCAAGTGCAAGATCAAGATTGCCTGAAGCAAGTTCAATATTCATATCCCGACGGCGAACATGATAGCAATCAATCGCCACTGACGGAGCGTCTGTCTTAAGCCGTTTAAAAAGGTACGGTAGCAAGATCGACTGACTCAGGTCGGTCATTGAAACCCTGAAATGTTTGTCTGAACTCTTTGGGTCAAAAGATTCGCTTTCTTGCACACTGGCTCTCATTAAACCTAGTGCTTGTCTTACAGAGCCGATTATATTTTGAGCGACAGGGGTAGGTACCATACCATCTGCGGTCCGTACGAATAATGGATCGTCGAACATGTTTCGAAGCCGAGACAAAGAGTTCGAAACAGCCGGTTGGGTGATGCCAATGATGTCGCCAGCGCGAGTGAGGTTACCCTCGGTATAAATCGCGTCGAATACAACGAACAGGTTAAGATCAATATCAGAAAGTTTCATAGTGGTTAGTCAAGCTACGTAAGGGTGTGGATCAATCAACTGAATAAAATACAAGAATTCCTATAATCGTTGCTTATGGTAAGCCGGATTGAACAAATTGAGAAGCATTGGTTGAAATAGAAACGATATTCCATCATATCGAGGGCACTTTTTTAGGATGTACGCTGTCAAAAGGCGTCAGTAAGTATGAAATATTCAACACTTTCCAGCAACCTCTTCGTTTACTGGAACGTTTACTGGAATGTTACCTAAAACGTGAGCCCGTAAGTCCCTTGGCAGAATAGCCGAGCAAAGCGCGCAACTGTCAGTCCGCATTCTGCGAATATTAGTTGATTAAGCCGTTTGTTTGTCGATACCCGGCCTATGATTTGTTAAACTCGGCGCGGAAAAATTAATAAAAACAAAGTGATACATCGGGTACCTTAAGTGGGCCTGACGGTTATGAAAATGATCGTGTAGATTTAGTCAGTTAATTGGGTGTACCCAGAAGCAGCGAGTTAGATGTCGGAGATTCTTAGAGTATTAGCATGAGTGAACAGCAAAGTCAGACCCGATTACCATTTTCTTTTGCCAAACGTCACGGCGTCATCTTACTGGCAAAAGAAAGCGATGCTAGCTCGTATGGTAGTTCCGAAGTTATTTACAAATCAGGATTTGATATTAATGCTCTGGCGGAAGTCCGTCGATTTGTTGGTGGGCCAATCTCATTGAAACAAGTGGACGCACCTTCTTTTGATCGACAATTGACGCTGACTTACCAGAATGATTCTGGTGAAGCGATGCAGATGATCGAGGGCCTGGGTGAGGAGATGGATCTGAGTAGTTTGGCAGATCTCATCCCTGAAACGGGAGATTTGCTAGAACAGGAAGACGATGCTCCTATTATTAAGCTGATTAACAGCTTGTTAACGGAAGCGATTAAGGTTGATGCATCGGATATTCATGTTGAGACCTATGAAACGCGATTGGTTGTAAGGTTTAGGGTTGATGGCGTGCTGAGAGAGGTTGTAAGTCCTCGTAGGGCGCTCGCACCCTTATTAGTTTCTCGGATTAAGGTGATGGCGAAACTGGATATCGCGGAGAAGCGATTACCCCAGGATGGTCGAATTTCTGTTCGTGTTGCAGGCAAAGAAGTGGATGTGCGTGTATCTACTATTCCCGCAAGTAACGGCGAGCGTGTCGTTATGCGTCTCCTGGATAAACAGGAAGGGCGGCGAGACCTGACTCACATGGGTATGAATGAAGCTAATCTTGCTGCTATGAAGTTGCTCGTCAAAAAACCTCACGGCATTATACTGGTGACCGGTCCTACAGGTTCTGGTAAGTCGACCACGCTTTATGCTTGCTTAGACCAATTAAATGATCGGTCAAGAAATATTCTGACCGTTGAAGATCCCATTGAATACGATGTTGAAGGTATTGGCCAAACTCAGGTTAATGCTAAAGCAGATATGACCTTCGCTAAAGGGTTGCGGGCAATACTGCGTCAAGATCCAGATGTAGTCATGGTCGGAGAAATTCGTGATTTCGAGACGGCTGATATCTCGGTTCAGTCCAGTCTTACGGGGCACCTAGTGCTCTCAACAATCCATACAAATACTGCCGTTGGCGCGCTGACTCGATTGGAAAATATGGGCGTTCAACCCTATCTGTTAAGCAATAGTATCGTGGGCCTAGTTGCGCAACGCTTGATTCGCCTTCTCTGTCCCCATTGTCGGCAGGCCTATGAGGCCGATCAATATGAATGCGACTTTCTAAATGTTACAGAGCCCCCAACACTATATCGGGCAATTGGTTGCGAGAAGTGCGCCCATGAGGGTTATCGAGGGCGGCAGGGAATATACGAGGTTATCATCATTGATGACGTGTTAAGGAGGATGATTCATAGCGGCGCCTCAGAGCTTGATCTTGAAAAACATGCACGAACTAAAAGCAGCGGCATACGAGAGGATGGTCGAGAAAAGATATTGGATGGCAGCACAACCGTGGATGAAGTACTCCGCGTGACGATGGAAGATTAAGGTGAGGCGCTAACTGATGACAGCGTTTAAATATATTGCACTCAACGTCAAGGGGCGTGAGGAAAAAGGCACCCTGGAAGGTGATAGTTCCCGGCAGGTAAGGCAAATTCTTCGAGATAAGGGGCTTTCACCTCTAACGGTCGAGGTGACTCGGGAAGAGAAAGCCACAAACAACGTATTTACCAATCTGCTAAAGCCGTCACTATCGGTGAGAGAGTTGGCGTTGGTAACAAGGCAGTTGGCCACATTGATTGCCGCTGGATTACCTGTTGAAGAGGCTGTCCTCGCTGTTTCCAAACAAAGTGAAAACCCCAAAACCCAGTCAATGTTAGCGGCACTTCGTTCTAAGGTCATGGAAGGATATTCATTGGCAAATAGTTTGGCAGAGTACCCTCGTGCATTTCCAAATCTGTATCGTGCAACGGTAGCAGCGGGGGAGTCAGCAGGTCATCTGGATCTCGTTTTGAACCGCCTCGCCGACTTCACTGAATCGCAGCATGAGTCGCGTCAAAGAATTCAGCAAGCAATGGTATATCCAGTCATTCTGTTTGTGCTTACGATTGCAATACTCGCGGGTTTATTAGGGTATGTGGTACCAGACATCGTTAAGGTGTTTGCCGATACTGGGCAAGAACTGCCCGGGCTCACAGTATTTATTATTTCGCTCAGTGACTTTGTCGTGAACTGGGGTTTTGCGATTGTAGTGCTAATAATCTTATTGATATTTGGCGTGCAACACGCGCTCAGTATTCCTTCGATTAGGCTGAAGTATGATCGAAGGTTATTACATATTTGGCTTGTCGGTAAGCTTAGTCGAGGCATGAACACAGCCCAGTTTTCCAGCACATTGGCAATACTCTCTGCGAGTGGCGTGCCACTTGTAGACGCAATGAAAATATCAGGTCAGGTTTTGTCAAATACTTGGCTTCGACAAAAAGTAGCTGAAGCCACCATTAAAGTGAGCGAGGGTACGAGTCTTAACGTGGCCTTGGAGCAGAGCGGTTATTTCCCGCCGATGATGCTACACATGATTGCAAGTGGTGAATCCAGTGGTGAACTTGATGAAATGCTTGTGCGTGTATCTCACCATATGCAGCAGGATGTAGAAATGATTATGGGAGTGCTGCTCAGTTTGTTTGGGCCATTTATGCTACTAATGATGGGTGGTGGAGTTTTCGTCATAGTGATGGCTATTCTGCTTCCAATTATTAATCTCAACCAATTAGTCGGCTAAATTTAGCGCTTTATTCTTGGCGCTTCTTCGAGCAAAAAACTATAACTAACAGGACGAATATGAAATACAGAGTTAATGCAAAGCTGATTGTTCAAGAAACAAGGGCATGCAGCATGAATAGAGTAAAATACCTACGACCGGTTGCTAGGCCTGCGCGCGGTTTCACGTTGATAGAAATAATGGTCGTGGTTGTAATTCTAGGAATTCTTGGCGCGTTGATTGTACCAAACTTTATCGGTAGACCCGATGAGGCGAGAGTCGAAGCAGCTAAGTCTGACATTCTTTCTATAGCTAACGCATTGGAATTGTATCGGCTGGATAACAGCAACTATCCAAGTACTGACCAAAATTTAGATGCCCTTGTCTCGGAACCCTCTGGCTATCCAGAGCCGCGTAACTGGAGTGCAGATGGCTATCTTAAAAAGCTACCTTATGATCCTTGGGGCGAACCTTATGGTTATTTTAATGAGGAAAGGAATTTTGATCTTTATTCCTATGGTGCCGACCGTAAAGAAGGTGGTGAAGGCGTTGACGCGGATATCCGCTATTCAGAGTTGTAGATTGTAAGGATCTTTCACCGGGTAAAAATTTTTGATGGAGAAAAAATTTAAATGCCGTTCAGTATCACCACAATGAAAGAACAGGGGTTTACGCTTGTTGAGATTCTTGTGGTCTTAATCATCGTTTCAGTGATGTCCGGTGTCGTTGTCACGAGTTTGCCATCTTCATTTCAGGATGGAGACTTTGATGAAGAAACTTTACGTTTGAAGACGGTGATAGAACTTGTGCGAGAGGAGTCATTAACCCAGGCTTCGGAATACGGGTTTGACACAGATAAAGATAGTTACTCTTTTTATGTTTATAACGAGATTGAACAACACTGGCAAAAATTGGAATCCAGACCTTATACCGAGCGGAAATTGACGGAAGGTACTACGCTACGCATGACCATCGAGGACAGCGAACTGGTGCTGGGGGGAGATGACGAAGACGAAGAATCTGCACAAAATGCTCCACACATTCTTTTGTTATCCAGTGGCGAAATGACCCCATTTGAACTAACTATCGCAAGGGGGCGGGAGCAGTCTCGCACACTAGTATCAGATGGTTATGGTGCATTGCAGTGGCAGGATGAAATTGATGAGAAGAAAAACAAAAAGTCAAAAACCTTTGACTAACCTAACGTTAGTTGTGTTTCGTGAGATTTAACCAAAATGGTTTCACGTTACTTGAAATTGTTATCACTGTTGCGATTTTTGCCGCAGCATCCACGGCGCTTTTAAAGAGTTCAGCCCAAGCCGTTTTCCAAACCCAGAGTGTGCAGGATCGCACTATTGGTTTTTGGTTGGCTGAGAATGAATTGGAACGACTGCGAAGCGCCCCCAGAACTGAAGAGTATTTCCCTAACATTGGTACTGATAGGGAAAATGTCACGATGGCGAATCGTGATTGGGAATTGAAAATTCAAGTTGAATCTACCGAAAACCCAGATATGCGTCGAGTCATCGTTACTGTGTTCGCAGAGCAAGATTTTGATGTGAAAGTCGCAAGTCTGGTCGGTTTTATAGGTAAAAACTGATGTTGGGTTCTATTTTAGGCTTAAATCCTCGACGAAAAATCATATTGCCGCAAGCCGGCTTCACCTTATTGGAGGTGATGGTTGCATTTCTAATCTTCGCAATTGTCGGTTTAGGCGCTCATCAGTTCTTACGTAATATGATTAACACGAGGGACGTTACACACGAGAGAAATACAGTCATCAGCAGTACATCCCGCGCGTTTACATTGATGCAGCGAGATTTTTCTCATCTTGTTGATCGGCAGGTAAGGAGCGAATACGGAGAAAGTATGCCGCCGCTGTTAGTTGGGAATGGTGATTATAGCGTTGAATTCTCAAGGTCCGGCTGGAACAACCCAGCGCGTCTTGCACGGAGTAATTTGCAGAGGGTCGCCTATGCATTGAATGACGATGGCGAATTGCAAAGACATTTTTGGCTGGTAATGGATAGAGCAGAAGATTCGGAACCCATAACTCAAACCTTGATCGCCGACATTGAGGATTTCAGAATTAATGTGATGGGCCGAAATGGTGACTTTACGGATGTCTGGCCAGACTTTAATAGCACTGATCGTCTGCCTCGTGCAGTAGAAGTAATTGTTACCCATGAGAAACTTGGCGAGCTACGTAAGATCTTCAATGTTGTCATGACCGCTGACGTTAGCCAGTCGCAGGCGAATTCTGGGGGTATAGGCAATCTAAATACCCAGAATCAAACTGGTTCAGGAAATACAGCAGGCAGTAAAAATAATACTTTGGGAGCGGGTTCTAATGCACCTAGGTAGAAAATTTCGCGAACAACGCGGCGTTGCCTTAATTTCGATTCTTCTTGTGGTGGTTATCGCAACTGTTCTGGGTGTCAAAATGACAACTGAGCAATATTTTTCGATCATTCGAGCGTCAAATTATTTTGAACAAGGGAAAATCCGTCAGTACGCATTAGGCGGGGAAGAGTTGGCGCGTCAAATGCTCTTTAAAGATTTTATTGACCAACCGCAAAAGGATCTGCTTACGGAGGAGTGGGCAAGCAAAGAATTAAAGTTTGAGTTTGAGGAAGGTGAGATTGAAATGTTAATCGAAGACCTTCAAGGGCGATTCAATCTAAATTCTTTGATAAGCACAGGTGCTCAAACCGCGGGTGCTGGTGGCCTCAATAACCCGACGGTGGGGCGGAATAGCCAACAAATCGGTGCCCAGCAATCAACAGGTGGTGTTAATCAAAACCAACAGGGAATAGGTGCTCAAGGCGGGGCGCTAGCTTCGGCTCAGCTTGCCATGACAAGGTTCCGAACTCTGTTAAATCAGCAAGGTTTAGACCCTGTATTTGCCGATCGTGTTAAAGATTGGATTGACAATAACCAGGACACTACGCAACTAGGCGCAGAAGATTTTGATTATTTGGGTTTAGAGCGACCCTATCGTACCAGCGATTCGCCAATGGTAGACATTTCCGAATTGAGGCTAGTGCTCGACATTGATTCTGCTACATTTGCAGTTTTAGAACCCTTGGTGGCGACGCTACCCACAGACGTTAACTTAATTAATGTGAATACTGCTTCCAGTAGCGTGATTCAGGCCATCGCCGGTAGTGGGCTTTCTTTTGATGCAGCAGAAGCGTTGACAGTGCAGAGAGATGAGGGAGAGGGTTTTGATTCTGTTCAAAACTTTCTTCAAGACAACAGTCTAGCAGGACAAGGGGTGTCTCCCGATGGACTTAGTGTACAATCAAGTTTTTTTAAAGTGAGTATCAGGGCAAGGATAGGCGACCGTTTTGGTTACTTGGCGAGCGTTATTCAACGAAATCCTATCGACGGTAGCATGAGGGTAATATTTAGAGATGCTAGTAAAAAGATATACCCTGTTATTGCACCGATAGAGTTCTAGCGTCAGCGTTTAAACTCCTTGAAGCCTCAGTTAGTCCATGCTTATAAAATCGATCACGGTGATTTGGTAAAATGCTAGAAAATTTATATTTGAGGTTATCTGACGCTGGAATTGAGTGGCTACTGTTCGACCCCTCGGTCGAAGAAGTGAGTGCCCGCGGTCATGGTGATTTTGAAACTCTTGCTGATTTCATCGCAACTCGCCAATGGGATGGAGAAGTTATCGTCTTGGTAAGTTCATCTTGCGTGACCTTGCACAATGTTAACATTCCTTCTAAACAACCGCGGCAAATTCAGCAGGCTGTCCCTTACGCGGTCGAAGAAAACCTGGCGGTTGACACAGATAATTGCCATTTCGCGATAAGTAAAAGAGCAACTAACGGAGACCTCTCCGTTGCAGTGATTTCCCGCGAACTGTTGGAAGGATGGCTATCTCGGCTCAAAGAGCTTGGCATCCCAGCATCAGTTATGGTGATTGATGCATTGCAAATTCCCTGCTTCCCTGCCCAAGCGCAACCTAGAACTACTGTATTAGTCGAATCTTCATCAGTGATTATCCGAACAGGCCAAAACGAAGGGTATTATCTAGATCGTAGTCAGCTAGCAGCAGGGATCGGGTTTCTTGATGAAACCGAACAGGCAGCAGTAGACTTATGGATTGAAGCTGAGTCACTACCAGAAATCGATCTGACTCTGAACCAGCTGATAGCTGAATTTGAGACACATATTCAGACGGATGCACCAGAGTATCCTCCCTTTGAATTTCTGTGCCGCAATTTTAGCAAGGATACTATCAACCTTCTCCAGGGTAATTATCAGGTCGAGAAGAAATCTTCTGGAAAAACGCCGATCTGGAAGTCGGCTGCGGTTCTCGCCGGTTGTGCACTTTTATTACATTTGATAATGACGACAGGTCAGGCGATTTATCTCGATATTAAAGCTACTCAAGTAGAAGCTGAAGTGCGTGCGCTTTACGCTGAAATATTTCCTAATGATCGAAATGTGACTGATATTAAGCGTCGCTGGCAGTCCCATTTACGCGGTGGAAATACAGATGAGGGGGATAAATTTGTAGGGCTATTCGGCACTGCGGCTGGAAGCCTTGCAGGTTCGAACCTGGTTTTAAACAATGTAAATTTCAATGAGAGTCGCGGTGATTTGATACTCCAACTTGAAGCGCCAAGGAGTGAGCAGCTCGTTCTTTTTTCTCAAACGTTAAGTAAGCTTGGGCTCGACGCAGAAATTGGTACCATTAGTCAGGAAGATAATGCGGTGCGTGGAAGTATAAAAGTTAAATCATTAGGCGGGGATTGATCATGGCGATGAATCATTCAATTGTTGAGAATTTTCGTGGTCGCTACCTTGCATTGGATCCGAGAGAACGTCTCGCTGTCATGGCGTTGTCTCTATTTTTCAGCTTACTGTTATTCTATTTTGCCATTTGGCAGCCGCTGCATGACTTTCAGTCCTCAAGTAAAGCTAACCTTGAGAGACAGGCAGGTTTGTTACAGACCATGCGCGCCTCGGAGCAAGAAGCCCGAGCATCTGTCGGAGGTGCAACGCAAGCACCTACAGGTCAATCACTGCTAACACAGGTATCTCGTACAGCGCAGCAATTTGGCATCAAACCCAACCGGTTACAGCCTGAAGGTAGTGATGCGGTCAGTGTTTGGTTCGATGAAGTGAATTTTAATGATCTCATCAAGTGGCTGGGTTCTCAGTCGCAGGCAGGCATGTCTGTAAGACAAATATCTATTGATCGGGAAGAGTTACCCGGTAGGGTCAATGCCCGAATAGTGTTGCGGAGTAACTAGCTTCGTCGTTTTTTAGTTAAGAGCTCTGAGTTAAGAGCTCTGAGTTAAGAGCTCTGAGTTAAGGGTATAACTATCGAAAGTCTCTGGACTTCAGCGAAAAATGCTCAAGGTGCTGGCTCAAATCTTCGACGTGACCTGCGACAACATGGATTACCGATTTTTCCCGTTCCAGCACACCCTTTATTCTTAATAATCGACCCTGGACGACAGCGGCTCTGTATTGCTCAAATATACGAGACCAGATAACAACATTTATATTATTGGTCTCATCTTCAAGGGTCAGGAACAAAACCCCCGTAGCAGTTGATGGACGCTGCCTGCCAGTGACAATACCTGCAACTTGAACAAAGCGACCATGGTTAAGGTGCTCCAAATCACATGCTCGCTTTAGTCTGCTAAAGGGCGCGCCGGACTCTCTTAGCATTGCCATAGGATGACGGCCCAGGGTGAGCCGGAGGCTTAGATAATCTGCCCGTAAATCATCGGCTTCTGACGGTGCTGGTAAATAGGTGTTTTCTTGTTCAGCTACCATTTCCATTGGTGTATTTGATGGTAGTAGGCCTTTTGCTTCCCAGTGGGTTTGATATCTATGTCCTGTCAATTGTTTGAAGGCGCCACCTTCTGTCAGTCGGGCAAGATCTCCTCTATCTAGCTGTGCTGCCTGCGCAATGCTTTCGAGAGTGTTAAATGTTTTAGAATTTTGTTTTTTGCTGATTGCCCTCGCCTGAATAATACGTAGTGCGGTTGCTTCCCTTAGTCCTTTAATGCGTTGAAACCCAAGTCTGATAGCGGGTGGTTTTGGAGACACACCTTCAAGTTTCGATTCCCAATCACTCACCATTATGTCAACTGGGAGAATGGTGATGTCATGTCTGACGGCATCCTGAACTAACTGAGATGGGGTATAAAACCCCATAGGCTGGCTATTGAGTAATCCGCAGTAAAATGCTGCAGGTTCATGTCTTTTTAGCCATGCGGAAAAGTAAACGAGTAATGCGAAGCTCGCTGCATGTGATTCAGGAAACCCATAGTCGCCAAAACCTTTGATCTGCTCGAATATTCTCTCAGCAAAGTCTTTATCGTGACCCCGTTCCAGCATCCCACCTACCAATTTTTGCCTGTATACATCGAGGCCTCCTTTACGTTTCCAGGCTGCCATTGCACGTCTTAGTTGGTCTGCTTCGCCAGGAGAAAAGCCTGCAGCGACAACAGCGAGCTTGATAACCTGTTCCTGAAAAATAGGTATGCCGAGGGTACGTCCTAGTACAGCTTTGACTGCATCATTGGCGTAGGTCACTTTTTCTTGCCCGTTTCTTCTTTTTAGAAAAGGGTGAACCATATTGCCCTGTATTGGACCGGGGCGGACAATAGCAACCTCTATTACTAGATCGTAAAAAGTCTTTGGTTTTAATCGCGGCAACATCGAGATTTGTGCTCTGGATTCGACCTGAAAGACGCCGACACTGTCACCTCGTTGGAGCATCTGATAGGTCAATGGGTCTTCAGGCGGGATAGTGGCAATCGTCAGGTTGGTATTGCGATACTGATTGACCATATCGAGGCTTTTTCGTATTGCTGTCAACATACCTAATGCCAGTACATCAATTTTAAGCAGTCCAAGAGACTCTAGGTCATTCTTGTCCCATTGGATAATGGTTCGGTCTTCCATCGCTGCATTTTCAACAGGTACAAGATGCGAGAGCGGTCCCCGTGAAATGATAAAGCCGCCAACATGCTGAGACAGATGCCTGGGGAAGCCGAGTATTTCATACACTAGAGTAATGAATTGATTGATAATAGGGCTGCGCGGATTAATGCCAGCCTCTTCAAAGCGGGCCAATAGCTCTTCCCGTTTGTCCCACCAGGATAATGATTTTGCTAGCTGATCAACTAGTTGGAGGTCCATTCCTAGCGCTTTGCCGACATCCCGGACCGAACTCTTAGGTCTATAAGTGACGACGGTGGCGGCAATAGCTGCTCTATGTCTGCCATATTTTTTATAGATATATTGAATAATTTCTTCCCGACGTTCATGTTCAAAGTCGACATCTATGTCCGGTGGTTCATCCCGTTCTACAGAGATGAATCGCTCAAATAGCAGGTTTATTTTTGCGGGGTCGACCTCTGTTATTTCCAGACAAAAACACACTGCGCTGTTCGCTGCTGAGCCTCTGCCCTGACAGAGTATATTTTGACTGCGGGCAAAATGAACCACGTCAAATACCGTGAGGAAGTAATATTCATATTGCAGTTCTGCAATGACGCTGAGTTCTTTCTCAATAACATCTTTGACCTCGGGTTTTATTCCTTTCGGCCAACGTTTGTTTGCTCCAGCCTCGACGAGTTGACGCAGATAGGCAGACGGTGTCAGGCTCGGAGGTACAAGCTCTTCAGGGTATTCATATCGGAGTTGGTCGAGTGAGAAATCGCATAGGTCTGCGATTTTTACACTCTCTTCGAGCAAGCTCTCGGGATAAGTTTTGGCAAGTACAGACAGTGGACGTAAATATTTTTCCCGATTAGCAAATAGTAATTTTCCCGCAAGGCGGACGGATTGCCCCATACGAATTGCCGAGATGACGTCTTGTAAGGCTTTGCGGTCTTTGTGGTGCATGTGGACATCACCGCAGGCGACAACAGGTATGTTGAATCTTTCAGAGAGGGTAAGCACGTGGCTATATTTTTCCGTTTCCTGTCCATCCGGGAAAATCTCGGCACCGAGCCATAGACGGTCTTTAAAAAACTCAATTAACTTTTCGCCAATCTGTACATCCTGTGAATCGTGTTCGTATCGCTGGTTGTATTCAGATGAAGGATTATTCAGTGACCGATTCAAATTACTACGAGAGCAAGGTAACCATATGGCAAGACACTGATCCTGGGCAATTGCAAGGTCATCAAGATCAAGTTGGTATTCCCCTTTAGAGGCTCGTCGTCTACCTATCGTGATGAGATTACATATTTGGCCGTAGGCGGTTCTATTTGGCGCAAGTATAATTAAATGCACATTCTCTGGTGTGTTTTGAACTTGATTTTTGATTCTGGGTCTAGTTTTCTGCCCACGAATATTATGTTGAGTTGTGGTATTACTCATCCTGGAGAAATTTGAATCGAGGAAAAATTCACTACCGACAATCAGCTTCAAATTGCAGTCTTTTGCGGCCACATGTGCTTTGACCACACCAGACATCGAGCATTCATCGGTGATCGCTATTGCGCTATATCCAAGTGCAGCAGCTCGTTCGACCAGTTCTTCCGGGTGTGAGGCGCCTCTGAGAAATGAGTAATTAGTGATGCAATGAAGCTCAGCATAATCGGGCTGATGCAACATGCTTTCAGTATTATAGACGCTACTTTTCAATCCGCGTTGCGTGAACTTTTCGATCGGAGAAGAATAATGTGACATGCGCCCAAAGTACTGGTTATTTATACAGTATAATGAGCATAACCAGTATCAGTCTTAAAGACAATATATGTTTGGGACACCCTGGAATATATGTTTGTATATGTTTGGGACACCCAGTATATGTTTGGTATGTTTGGGACACCCTGCATTCTAGGATCAGGTTGAGGACCCCCAAGAATTGATTGAAATTTGTAGATAGGTCCCCAGCAGAGAAGTCATGACAGCCAACATGGTTGCAGGCAATAACTTTCCCGCTGTTAAACAGGTTTACTAGAAACGATAGCCACACGGTTGTATGGGAACAAAAATGTCTCTATGTGAAAAGCAAGTTGTTCAGAATCAGGATAAAAGTTCTAAAACCGACTCTTCTGCAAGACGCTGATGGTCAAAGACTGCAATATTGGCTTTAAACTGAAATTCTTCCTGAATTAGTTTGGCGGTAGCTTCTGCATAATCAGTATCTACAATTCGTCCAATTGCTTGAGAATCAATGATTTGCTGATCCAACAATGCTTGGGCTTCCGACTCGAGTCCATTGATTTTTGCATCAAGAGAGGCTTGTACTTCAATTATCCGTTCGCTAATGTCATCTAAAGTGCTATTAAAGTCATCCAGTGCCTGGCGTAAACCGGCATGGCTTTCCTCGGTAAAATGCTTGTTGCCGTTAAAACTGCTATCCTCAATTGCTTCATTTGCTTGACCAAGAAGATTGGCTTGGTTTGCCTTTAGCAACGCTCGATCTGAATCGGATATAGATCCATTACCGAGCTGAACCTCAATCCCACTAGCTTGTTCTAGAAGAGATGTGGCGAAACCAAGTGTACTATCAGCTTTTTGTAATGATGATATTTGATCAACCACGTTTTTATAACCTACGGTTGATTCTCCTATCGACGAATTCAATCGACCGGCAATCGCTGCCTCGGCCGCATTGTTAGTAAAATCCACACTCACCCCGTTACTAATCCGTTGTGCTGCGCGATTTAACCCATCCTGGGAAGGCAGTTGGGGCGAAGATGGCGATGCAATTGAAATTGACATAGCAAACCTCACCTGAATAAGTTGTACTTAATTTGTGTATTAGAGAGAGTCACCTGTAGAAACAAATAAACGTCCTCATATAAAAGACTAGACGTAAATTCAACAAGAGCAAGCTACCTGACATTATTAATGTCTACCGTCCGTCTTGTTTACCAATTGCAGACATCCAGGATTTGGTTATCAGAAATGGGCGAGCAAGAAAATTAACGAATCTCTTGGTCACATTAGAGAGGTATTGGATAGTTTGCGTCGGTATACAAGGAACCACTGCTCTTGGGGGCAAGGTTGTAAGAGTGCAGAAGGTATTGGATATACATCTTCAGTATACTGCTGATAATTTTGCGAAGTTCGGAGGCTTTAGGTTGATAGCTTAGCAGTGTATG
>JBLHWY010000087.1:0-27241 GCA_047629195.1 Candidatus Azotimanducaceae bacterium | reverse complement strand
GTATTCCTGTGCGCGTTAAAGTCGAAGATGCCACTGATCCAACACATTCAGTAGAGACTGAAGCCCTTACAACAGTGGCAAATGCCTGGGAGACCCTGACCTTTGATTTTAATAATCAAGCGGCGGGTACTGCGGCTTTAAACCCGTCTTACACTTTCGACAAGTTGTCCATCTTCTTTAACTTTGGCACCGATGGCGATACAGCGGGCGAAAAGATCTACTACTGGGACGACGTGACCTTCGTCACAGGTACCAGCGGTACTACTGAGCCACCTGCGACGTTAGCATTTAGGGCGACTGACTTTGAGCCAGATGGAGGCAACTATGCCTTTGGCGATTTTGGTGGTGGCGTGGTCACGGTAATCGCAAATCCGGAGGTCAGCGGAATTAATGCCAGCGCTACCGTCGGCCAGATGCAGAAGTTTGCCGGTGAGGTGTTTGGTGGCTCTACCCTGACCCTCAATGGTGAAGTCGATTTTTCTGAGGGTGATAACTTCAAAATGAAGGTCTATGCGACTCGTAGTGTCGCCGTGCTGTTCAAACTGGAGGGATTGAATGTTGAACGCTCGGTTACTCATACCGGTGCCGGCTGGGAGGAGTTGAGTTTTGATTTTACCGGTAGTACCGGTGCCGGCGTCACAGCCATTACCCTGATCTTCGATCTTGGTGTCAACGGTGCAGCGGAAAGTGATGCAGCTAACTGGACCTTCTACTTCGATGATATCGAACAGGCCATCGTGCCTGTTGCTGTCAGCGCTACTGAACCCAAAGCGATTGACTTTGAGCCAGCCGGTGGACCCTATGCATTTGGCGACTTTGCTGGCGGTGTCGTCACGGTAATTGATAATCCGCAAAGTGCCGGTATCAATACCAGCGCAACTGTGGGGCAAATGCAGAAGTTTGCCGGTGAGGTCTTCGGTGGTTCTACGCTTACACTTAACAGTGCTGTCGATTTTGCCAGTGGTGCTGCGTTCACTATGAAGGTGTTCTCGAGTCGTACAGTACCTGTTTTGTTTAAGCTAGAAGGATTGAACGTTGAACGATCCGTTACCCATACGGGTTCTGGTTGGGAAACATTGGGTTTTGATTTTACCGGCAGTACCGGTCCCGGAGTCGACAAAATTACGCTCATCTTTGACCTGGGTGTCAACGGTGCGGCAGAGAGTGATGCAGCCGGTTGGACCTTCTACTTCGATGATATTCTGCAAACGACGCCCTAGTCGCCGATGAATAGCTACCCTCAGAGTCCATGGGGGTTGCTGGAATAAAAGAATAAGAAACAAGCCAATCAGGGAATTCGGTGTGGCAGAAATCAAGCATTATGATACGGCACCAGAGGATCGAATAACTCTGCCTCACAAGCTATTGTACGGTGTTGGCGCTTTTGTGAATAACTTATTAGCGGCAGCGATTGGCGGTATGGCTATTGTGCTTAATCTTGGATTGGGTATGAATCCAGCGCTAGTTGGGTTGTTAGGTGCGTTGCCACGCTTGACTGATGCGTTGACCGACCCGCTCATGGGTTACATATCCGATCACACCAAATCTCGCTGGGGACGCCGTCGCCCATACATCTTCGTAGGTGCGATTGCAGCGGGAATTATCTTTGCTTTGTTGTGGCAGTTACCACAGGGGAAAAGCGAGTCGTTCTATTTTTGGTTTTTCTTGATCGGATCTTTGTTTTTCTATCTCGCTTACACGATCTTTGCGACACCTTGGGTGGCACTGGGGTACGAGTTAACACCTGACTACCATGAGAGAACCCGTTTAATGGGGGTGCAGAATTTCATTGGCCAATTTGCTTATGTCATTTCACCCTGGTTTTTGCTCATGATGCAGGCAAGCTATTTTGACAATATCGTTGAAGGAGCCGCCTATCTTGCTATCGCTATCGGAGTATTGGTTTGTTGTGTTGGTATTTTGCCTGCCATATTCTTGCGTGAAAGGTTCAAAGAAGTTGCGATATCAGAAGTGGCTCAGCGCCAACAGGTGCAGACTACCGGCGCCTGGCAGGGAATGAACCACAATATACGAGAGTTCTTTGCAGGGTTTATGGCCACTTTGAGAGTGTCACCTTTTCTCAAATTGTGTGCTGCAACTTTTCTTGTTTTTAATGGATTTATGCTCGTCGCTTCCTTTCAGTTCTATGTGATTATTTACTTTGTGTTTCAAGGAGATCAGTCGTTGGGGGCTGAGTACGCTGGGTGGTCGGGCACATTGTCAGCGGTTTCAACTTTTTGTGTGATTTTCCTAGTGACCTGGTTGAGTACGAAAATTGGTAAACGCCGTACTTTTTTCTTCTCAACAGCGGTGTCGATGCTTGGTTATGGTCTTAAATGGTTTTGTTATGACCCAGACTATCCTCTTTTGTTGTTGGTACCCGCGCCGTTTATTGCTTTCGGGTTAGGTGGGCTTTTCACATTGATGGGCTCGATGATTGCTGATGTGTGCGATCTCGATGAGCTAGAATCTCATGAGCGACGTGAAGGTATGTTTGGTTCAATCTATTGGTGGGTTGTGAAGCTTGGGATGGCGATGGCGTTGGCAGCAGGTGGGTTTCTTTTGAATGCAACAGGATTTGATGTTGCTCTGGGTGGTTCTCAGTCTGTTCAAACAATATTCCTGATGCGAGTGTTTGACGTGGCGATCCCGCTAATTACGTCAGCTTTGGCCATTTGGGCGGTTGTGGCTTTCCCGATCACGGAGGAATTTGCCCATGAAGTTCGGCGGAAGCTGGAAGCCAGACGAGGTGATGTGGCCTCTCTGTCAGGCTAGGGATAATTGCTGCCAGTGATTGGTTGCATATGCTACTATTCGCGCGAATTGGTAGAGGGGGATAATAGTATATGGTTCAAAACAGCCAAAAAATAGCAAAGGCAACGATTACTGATGTAGCTCGCATGGCGGGTGTTTCTATCAAGACAGTTTCTCGTGTAATGAATACACCCGAAAACGTCAGAGAAGCAACTCGTAACAAGGTAAAGGAAGCTGCTCACTTGCTCTCCTACGAGCCAAATCAATCAGCCCGCATGCTAGCTGGCAATCGTTCCTATTCCGTTGGCCTTGCTTATGAAAACCCTCGAGAGTTTAGTTACCTTAAACACATGCTTGACGGAGTGTTCGAAGCTGCAGGAGACCTCGGTTATTCTCTGTTGCTGAAACCGTGTAATTTAGACACGGGCGACTTAAAGTTACAAATTAAGCAGTTCGTCACTCAGACTAGAATTGACGGTATCATTCTGACGCCGCCGCTCACTGATATCGAAGCATTGACGGACTTTTTGCAACAAGACGGAATCCCATTCGTTCAGATTTCACCGAAGCACGAAAATAAATCCGCCATCGTCATAAAAAATAACGAACTTGACGCCTGCACTGCAATAACTGAACACATAATTTCACTGGGTCATACCAGAATTGGTTTTGTCAAAGGGAATCCAGCGCATGGTGCAGCGAGATTACGCTTTCAGGGTTATGTGGCTGCATTGCGACGTCACAAGATTGCCTATGATGCAAGTCTGGTGAGGCAGGGCTACTTTGACTTTGAATCAGGTCAAAGAGCTGCAAACAGGCTTTTAGATTTACCTGAACCGCCAACCGCAATCGTTTCCAGTAATGATGATATGGCAGCGGGTGTGATGTTTGTCGCCAGAGAAAGGGGGCTGGTGATACCTGACCAGTTATCGGTCACTGGATTCGATGATACACCAACTGCGTCACACATTTGGCCACCGCTAACAACGATCAAACAACCTATCACCGAAATGGGTGCTGAAGCTGCTCGACATCTCATATCGCGGATTAGGGGCACCACTGTTGTAACAAAACCGCTAGAGAGCTTGTCCTGTCAAGTGATCATTCGTCACTCCACTGCTAGTCCTGTCTCCTGAGAAATTAGTTTTGCAGTAGTCTCTTTTGATATTGGTACAATCTTTTGTCTTCTGAATGACAACGCTGTCATATTGATGTTGACAACGTTGTCATTCGGGCATATAAATATGTTTGATTAGGAGGTTACTGGCATTCACACGGTTTAAAACAAAAATAATTCATCCATGTGAGAGATATGCTTAATCAAGCCATTCATCAGAATTCATGTTTAAGGGCGAGGTCTTCGCCACCAAATGTGGAAAAATAACAATATCAATCTGAGGATTAGTCGTATGCGAATACACACTAGAACAGCGATCTGGCAATTACGTTGGCGCTGGGAATGGTCGTTAGCGATTGTTGCAAGTCTGGCATTGGCGGGATGTGGGGGTGCTAGCGATAGTACGCCAGAAGGGGAATTTATAGCTCCTGTAGTTGAATATGTGACGGTTTTTGAAGACGAATTCAATGGCGATACCTTAGATACAACCAAGTGGAATGTGGTCACGGGCGATGGATGTCCTGACTTATGCAACTTTGGCAATAATGAGCTACAAAACTACGCGGCAGAAAATGCAGTAGTTGCCAATGGCGTTTTGACGCTGGAAGGCAGGCGAGAAAGCGACGGTAGCTATACTTCTGCTCGTCTCAATACCAAGGGCAAAATGGATTTTCGCTATGGCCGAATTGAGGTGGGTGCACGCTTGCCGCAAGGGCAGGGCAGTTGGCCTGCTATATGGTTACTTCATAGCGACCCAAATGTCTATGGACCATGGCCTTTGTCGGGCGAGATCGACATTATGGAAGCGTTTAATCCAGGTGTGGCTGGTAACAATGTGATCCAGAGCACGACGCATTATGGATTGCCAACCGGGCCCTATAACGGTACCTCTTCACAGTTTGATGACGGCTCTGCTCCTAATCTGGTGTTTCGCGAATACGCGGTTGAGTGGGAGCGCGACAAACTTCGCTTCTTCGTTGATGGTGTTCACTATCAGACCCAGACTTCGGATGAGTGGTATGCCTATTTTCCTGCTGATGCAGAAGGATTCTATGACCCTTTGGGTGCTTTCAAATTAGGTCCTAGAGACGCCCCGTTTGATCAGGATTTCCATCTGATTTTGAATCTGGCTATCGGCGGCAACCCAGTGGGTAATCCTGATCCCGCGACGATCTTTCCTCAGGGCCTTGAAATAGATTATGTGCGGATAAGGGAGTGCGCTAATGCGAATCCAGACACTGGCCGTGGTTGTGGCTCCGGCGATGTAGGCGTTATTCCCCTCGAAGATAACGATGGCGGACCACTGGCCAATGCTGTTACCGCGCAGCCTTTTATGGAACGTCTGGATCTTTACGAAAATGCGCCAGCCGTCCTAACCCTGGTTGTAGGTGGAGATGAGTCTTCGAATACATTACAAGTAGATGGTTTTACAGCTGATGGCGCAACGGTCGTCAGCGATGTTGCTTTTGTTGATCCTGATGATGCTGAGAACACAGTTTGGAATGTCGAGATTTCGGGTGGTGTTGCCAATGTCTTTTTGGGCTCGGAAGTCATAGCTGAAGGTGACCCATTGCTTACAACAGGCTTCAATTTCTCGGGTAACCGATTGGGTGGTGTTGGTGGAGACCCCGTAGGTGAAGTTGCATTTGATATGCAAATTAACTCCATGTCGGCAGGTGCCAACATCCTTGTTAAGTTGGACAGCGGCTTTCCAAATGTCGGTGAATTCATCATCCCAGCTTCGGAGCTCGCCGCTATAGGAACGAGGAAAACCTATTCAGTTAAGTTTAGTGATTTTATCGCCAACCCCGGCTTCGTTGACTGTTGTGGCGGCACTGGTGTCGATCTTGCGAATATCATTAACCCTTTTGTGTTTGAAGTTCAGGGGGGAGACGCTAGCGTCTATCTTGATAACATCTTTGTGACGAACGCCTGCAAGGTCGTTGGCGCGTGTGGTGCTGACCTGCAAATATCCAAGATACCTGATCTCATTGTCTTCGATGACTCTGTGAATACAGATACCTGGACTAATGGCATCGTCGCCTCCGATTCAGGCTCAGGCTTTTCTGACTATACCGACCCTTCCAATACAGCTAACAAGGTTAATTGGGCGATAGTTGCCGACGACGATACAGTACGCGGTGATGTGGTAGAAGTCACATTTAACGATAGTAATACTTTTGGTGTCTGGTTCTTCCAGAGTGCGACCGGCGTTGATCTATCCGCATACAGTGCGGGTGCTCTGGTTTTTGACATTAAAGTTGTAGATTACGGTACCAATACTACAGGCATGACTTTAAAAGTGGACTGCTTCTTTCCGTGCACAAGTGGTGATCTGGCACAAGGTGTCATAGCGGATGGCGAGTGGGAAACAATTACCATCGCAGCTTCAACTTTGACAGCTGGTGGACTGGATATTTCTAGCGTGAATACTGGGCTTGTTATGTTTCCGTCGTCTCCTCAAACGGGTGGCATCGTCTTCCGAGTGGATAATATTCGCTGGGTCGCTGAAACAACTGCTCCACCTCTTGCGGCAATCGACCTGCCGGTCGATTTTGAAGGAACTACGATAAATTATGCCTTGGCTGATTTTGCTGGTGCCTCCTCAGCGCTTGTAGCTGATCCTGAAGATGCGGGTAACAACGTAATTCAAACAATTAAAACCGATGGTGCAGAAACATTTGCCGGTACAGTTGTGGGTTCGGGTAGCGGGTTTGCAAATCCAGTTCCGATTGCGGTCGGTGAAACATTGATGAATGTCCGAGTGCGGGCCCCTGCTGCAGGTATTCCTGTTCTACTGAAAATTGAAACATCTGACGCAATGATCTTTGCGGAAGTTCAGGTGACGACAACAGCGGCGGATAGTTGGGAAACACTCAGCTTTGACTTCTCAACGGTTGGCATTGACACCACGGCGACCTATACCCAGGCCATTATCTTCTTTGACTTCGGTAATGCTGGCATTGGCCAGACATATTTCTGGGACGACGTTCGCTTCGGTGCCGCTGCTGCGCCGCCACCGGCGACAGTAGCTAGCTTTGACTATCCGTTGACGTTCGATGACAGTGGTATCACCTATGGACCTTTTGGTGATTTTGGTGGTGCCACCACTGTACAAGTTGCTGATCCCGACTTTGCAGGTAACCAAGTAGCGCAGACGATTAAGTCAGCTACAGCGGAAACTTTTGCCGGTACCGTAATAGGTACTGCCGGTGGTTTCCTGTCTACCTTGCCATTTTCTGCAACCGAAACAACGATGCGGGTTAGAGTGAAAGCACCAGTAGCGGGCACACCGGTGACGTTGAAAGTCGAAACTGAAGATGCAGCGGTTTTCGCTGCTGAAGTAGCCGTCAATACAACAACAGCAGATACATGGGAAACGCTAACCTTTGATTTCTCAACTGTTGGCGTTGATATCAACGCAAATCTTGTTCGTTCGATTATCTTTTTTGATTTGGGAAATGCCGGGGATGATTCTGTATACCTTTGGGACTATGTTCAGTTCGGAACGGGTTATAACCTACCCGTTACTTATGATGACCCAGGTGTGACCTATGGTCCGTTCGGAGATTTTGGCAATGCAGCGACTATAGTGGCCGTCGACCCTGACGACGCAAACAACATGGTGGCGCAAACCACCAAAGCCACAGGATCTGAAGTGTTTGCCGGTACAGTGGTCGGGACTGGTGATTTCCTCACGCCGATACCGTTAACCGCAACGGAGTCTTCAATTAGCGTTCGCGTACGTGCTCCGGCTGCGGGTATCCCCGTGACTTTTAAGATCGAAAATTCAGATGCAAGTGTGGCATTAGAATCAACGCCTGTGAATACGACGGCTGCGGATACCTGGGAAACGCTGATATTTAACTTTTCTGGTGCAGATTTTTCTGTTGACTATGTTAAGGGGATTGTCTTCTTTGACCTGGGTGGTGCAGGGAATGATGCTGTTTATTACTGGGATGATGTTCAGTTTGGGGATGGCTCATGAATCTGGAAAAATTGAATGAAACAACGATCATCGTCAGCCAAAGGTGCGCATCTAGGGAGCTGTTAGTTATGAAAAAGTTTGCAAAATTTGGATCTGCTCTTTTACTTGGAATGACGGGCTTTGCTGTTAGCGGTGCTGACGTTGAGATAGCAGAAAACAAGAGTGTTATTGAAGAAATAATAGTTACCGCCACGCGTACCGAAACTAACCTGATGCAAACTTCGATTGCGATATCGGCGTTTGACCAAGAAGCTCTTACAAGGCAGGGTGTGCGGGATATTCGCGATGCTTCTGATCTTGTACCTAATTTCGATGTGTCATTCTCGCCATCCGACAGCGGTGTACAAATGACAATGCGAGGGATTAACAGCAATAACTTTACAGAAATCTCTGATCCAAGCGTTGCCTTCCACGTAGATGGGGTTTACTCCCCTAGACCACAGGGTGCTACAGCTTTGATGTTTGACCTCGAACGACTTGAGATCATGCGTGGGCCACAGGGTACTCTGTTTGGTCGAAACTCTGCCGCCGGTAGTGTGAATGTGATTACTGCAAAGCCTAGTTTCGAAGGTGTGTTTGGCACAATCGGTGCTGAGCTTGGTAATCGAAATCATGTCATTACGTTAGGTACTTTGAATGTGCCTATTTCAGACACAATAGCAGCTCGTGCGAACTTTTTTGCGGAGCAACGAGATGGATTTGCAAACCAGGATTCCGGTACTAAAGACCTCGAGGGTCAGGGTTTTGCTGGTCCTGATGGAATTCCTGATATGGATCAACGCTGGAATCGTTCTGTTCAGAAAGAAGATCAGTATGGCAACTCTGATCGTTGGGCTGCGCGAGTGAGTCTGCTTTGGGAGCCTATGGATGAGTTCAATTGGCGACTAAGCTTTGAAACTGCAGAAGACAATTCTGCTGGGTGGCCTATCGCGCCCAATTGTGAAGTGAATGTTGAACTGTGCCAGTATAATGGCGGCAATATCGATTATGTCGACCCTAATGTTCCTGGATTTATGGAATTGACAAATGATGCGATACGAAGCCATATGAATTATGCGCTGACTGACTCGATAGATGTGGTTTACAACATGGGTTGGGCTAGGCAACAGAGAATCCAGCAATGGGACGGTGATATGGGCTGGCGCGCACTGCCCGGGCCGAACACAGGTTGGTTAAATCGCAATCAACCCTGGGAAAGTTTGTATCTGGCTACTGCGGATTCAAATTATGAGTCTTTTTCCCACGAGTTGCAGTTTCAGGGACAGACTGGCCAGGTTAATTGGATAATTGGTTTTTTCGATTTTCGTGAAGATAACGATATCATTTTTGACGTGGAGCAACCCTTCTGTTGCAGTCAGGGAGCTGCTGGTGGTATCTCTTTTATCCAGCCGGAACGTACACTCGTGTCTCAGGCGATATTTGGTCAGGCTACATGGCATATGACAGATGCATGGCATCTAACCCTTGGCTACCGCCAGACCAACGACGATCGTGAAGATATTGGTGGTCGGAATATAGGCTGTTATAACAGTGCCGGCTGTAGCTTTACTAACGGCTTGGTTCCGTTTGATGGCTTCCCCCAGACGACGGCTCAACGGGATGAGTTATTCCTGCCCTTGTTTACCAGTGAGGACATCAATGTACCAGGTTTAGGTTCGCAAAATCGTCAGGTTAATTATCAGCTATTTGATGTCAACGATAATCGGGAAGAGTTCAGCAAAGGTAACTGGCGTGTTGGTTTAGACTACGACCTTAATGAGGATACTTTCTTGTATGCTTACGCAGCGACTGGTTCAAAAGCAGGGTCCTTCGGTGATGGTGTTGACGTATGTCGTTGCGGACGTGTGGAGACATTCTCTTTTGATGCGGAAGAAGTGTTGAACTATGAGATAGGCTACAAGGGTTCACTTTGGGATGGTCGAGCACAATTAATAGTGACTGCATTCTTTACTGAATTCCAGGATAAACAAGTGAGCCAATTTCGTGATGTTGGCTTTGTTGAAGATCCTCCCGGTACTATTCTAGATCCACCGCAGCCCATTGGCAGCCTTGTAACCTCGAATGCTGGTCAAGCTGAAATTAGTGGCATTGAAGTTGAGTGGGACATCATTCCCTGGGCGGGTGGTCGTATTACTGGTGGCCTGGGTATTCTTGATGCTAAATTTCTGAGTTGGCCTGGATATGCTGGCGAAGCCTATTTTTGTGAGCAAAGAGAAGAGACTGGTGCGGAGTTCGCTTGTATTCCACAGGATGATGGTTCCTCTGCTTCTAGCATTGAAGGAAAAGAACTGCCTTATTCAACCCCTGTATCGCTTACAGTTGCTTATTCGCATTTCTTCGGCCTGCAGAATGGAGGCTCAATCGAACCTTACATCAAATTACGATATGAAGACGAAATGCACTTCACAGAAGGCAATTTTGATGAAATCGCTGCACTCTCAGACAAGAGAGATAGCTTCGCAACAATTGATATGACGGTTAAATATACTTCGGCCGATGAGACCTGGAGCATTGAAGGTTTTATCTACAATGTTACTGACGAGAGGTTTCAGACTTACTATGTCAGTGGCCCTAGCCCCGATGTACCTCTGTTCACCTGGAATCCACCTCGATCAGCAGGTATCAGGGCTTCTTATAACCTCAGACCTTAAAGCCGTCTGTCTATCCTCGGGCCCGTTCTAGATCGGGCCCTCTTTTATCTATAGGTAGCTATATGCCAACTCTTTGGCCGAGATCTCACCCAGCAGAGCTCGAAAATAAAGACATTGATGTAGAAATTGTTCGTTTGTTAAATAGTATGTCTATGGCCCAGAAAGTGGGGCAGATGATTCAGCCAGAAATTAGATACATTACACCCGCAGAAGCAGCCGAATATCATATCGGTTCGATCTTAAGCGGAGGTGGTGCGCAACCCCACGGAATACATCGTGCATCGGTTGAAGACTGGGTAAGTCTAGCGGACGACTTTTATGAGGCATCCCTCAATGCAGCCGCTGTGTTGCCGATACTCTGGGGGGTCGACGCCTTACACGGTCACAATAATTTGTGTGGTGCGACTTTGTTTCCTCATAATATCGGTCTAGGTGCGACTCGAAATCCCGAGCTCGCTCGAGAAATTGCGGAAGCTACAGCCGCCGAGATCGCAGTAACCGGACTTGAATGGACCTTTGCCCCAACGCTTGCAGTTACCCGTGATGATCGGTGGGGTCGAACTTATGAGTCGTTTGCAGAGACGCCGGAATTGGTGAAGGCATTTACTCGTCCCGTTGTTGAAGGTCTACAGGGGAAACTCTCAGATCAACATTTTTTGTGTGACCCTCGAGTGATCGCTACGGCAAAACATTATCTTGGAGATGGAGGCACGAATGACGGTATCGACCAGGGTAATACGCTATGTCATGAGCAGTCGCTTTATGAAGTTCATGGCCAGGGATATGCCGAAGCCATCGAAGCTGGTGTACAAACTGTCATGGTTTCGTTCAGTAGTTGGAACGGAGAGAAAATGCACGGCCATTATTATCTACTGCAAAAGGTCTTAAAAGATAGCATGGGATTTGATGGATTTGTGATTAGTGACTGGAATGGTCACGGGCAGCTTTCTCAATCTTCGAATGTTTCTGGCGACGAGGCAATTAATGCAGGCATAGATATGTTGATGGCGCCAGAAGATTGGCGTGGATTGTGGCACAATACGATTCAACAAGTAGAAAGTGGTGCGATACCTGTCACGCGAATCGATGATGCGGTATCTCGTATTCTACGGGTGAAGTTGAGAGCAAAGCTACGTTTTCCCAATAAACCATCCGAACGTCCGCTTGCAGGTAAAGCTGACTTGGTAGGTTGTGAGAAGCATCGGCTACTGGCTCAAAAAGCTGTACGTGAAAGTGCTGTTTTGCTAAAAAATAATGATGGCACTTTACCCCTTCAACCTGGCGCAAAGATTCTCGTGACAGGGCCGGGCGCGAACAGTATCTCCATGCAATCGGGCGGATGGTCATTATCCTGGCAGGGAGATGGTGTGACGAATGAAGATTTTCCAGGTTCAACCACCGTCTTTTCTGCAATTGAAGTTGCTGCTAAAGAGATCAACAGTACTGCGGTTCTATCGAGTGATTGCGGTGATGCAGGTGATTACGATGTCGCGATTGTTGTGTTTGGAGAAGAGCCCTATGCAGAGGGGCCTGGTGATAGACAGCATTTAAGCTACTCGTCTTCAAAGCCAGCCGATTTGGCTTTGTTAAGAAGGCTGCAAAATAAAGGCATAAAAACTGTGTCACTGTTTCTATCCGGGCGACCGCTTTGGGTGAACCCTGAATTGAACGCCTCCGATGCGTTTTTGGCAGCTTGGCTGCCTGGGTCTGAAGCAGCAGGTCTCGCTGATCTACTATTTTCCCACAGAGAATTCGATTTTGTTGGCAAGCTGTCTTTCTCATGGCCTGCGTCTCCGTTGCAAACAGTCGTGAATTTGGGTGACAAAGAATATGACCCGCTTTTTCCGTTTGGTTTCGGTTTAAAGTTAATGGATAGTGTCGACCTATCAAATGATCTGGATGAGACAGATGAAACTATCATTGAAGCACCAGTGGACAACCTTAGTATCTTTGATCTAAGGCCGGTGACTCCTTTTAAGTTTTATGCGGGTGATCAGGGTGAATGGCGGTCGCCTGTCGAAGGAAGGATTTTCTTAAGTAAAAACCACGTCATTGAAGTGCATGTCGTAGATTGGCGGCGGCAGGAGGATGCGAGGCGAATCTGTTGGCGAGGTGGCGCCGGTCAAGTATTTTTCGCCACCGAGGACAGTCTGGATTGTTCAAGGTTAGTCGTTCCCGGTTCCGTATTGTGCTTGACGCTGTCCTTACACAAACATCCGGAACAACAAGTTTTTTTACGCCAGGATAGTGGTTATCCGAATAAGGCAGAGCTGGATATTGCTGATCGATTGATGAGCTTGCCCTTGGGTAAATGGCAAACGATAGAGTTTGATCTGTGCGCGCTGAATAATTCTGGTTTCCAGCCTGAAAAACTGATGACGCCATTTCTACTATGGACTGAGGGCGAACTTGAGTTATCAATTGGATCTATCCGCATTGAAAGCGCCAATAATGCCACGACTGCTTGATGAGATCAGGGAGACGTGCATGAAACATGTGAGCTTTTGCAAAATATTATTGTCGCTTTCGCTGCTGCTTAGTCTACCCAATGCCTATGGAACCCCTTCGGAATTGAGGTTGCTGGGAGACAGCGAGAAGTGGCGGCTGGCAACAGGTTTACTGAGCGAGGGCTCAGAAGGTGTTCGATCACTCCGTAAACGGATTGCGGTTACCTATGAGCAGGATTTTTATACGCTCAGCTGGAATGATTGGGGAGAAGGTCAATTTTATTTGTCGCCTAAACAAGCGATAAATTTATCGGAGCTGAATTCAGCTGATTCAACTCTTGTGATGAAGTTACGCATCAACGGCGCGCCAAAGCGGCAGGTTATCCTAAGAATGGGTTGCGGCGACCCCTGTGCAGGCGAAGCAGGCATAACCAGATTGACAAAAGCAATACCCAGCGACGAATGGTTGCGGGTTTGCATTGGTTTGGCGTGTTTTACTACACGCGGACTAGGAGTTACAAAGGTTAATACTCCGTTCGTTCTACTTACTTCGGGTAAGTTTGTGGCCTCCATTCGCGATGTGTGCATGGCGTCAGCAGTCAATGACATCGCAACAGTAAAGTGTAGTTAGACAGGTGCAGGCTGAAACTTTGTTTATTGTGCGTACCGCCATGATTGTCGCCCTTGGTGGATTTTTGATGGGATTTGATGCTTCGGTGATTTCCGGTGTTATTGGTTTTATCGAAGTAGAGTTCAGCCTGAGTAAGATTGAACTTGGCTGGGCGGTAGCTTCGCTTGCGCTTTCATCTACCTTTGCGATGTTTGCTGCCGGTCCTATCAGTAATTATGTGGGGCGTCGTAGGGTGCTGCAAGGGGCGGCTTTACTGTATTTTGTTTCAGCTGCCGGTTCAGCCTTAGCGCCAGATTTCACCAGTTTGGTTATCTTCCGTATGTTGGGTGGACTTGGCGTTGGCGCTGCGCTGATCATAGCGCCTATGTATATTGCCGAAATTGCACCGGCGGAAAAGCGCGGTAGGTTGGTTTCTATTAATCAGCTAAATATTGTCATTGGTATATCAGTAGCCTTCTTCTCAAATTACATGATATTGCAATCCATGCAGTCCGACTGGGCGCAGTCCGACTGGGCCGCAGGCCTTAATCTGGAAGCCTGGAGCTGGCGCTGGATGCTCGGGGTTGAGATTATTCCTGCGCTGATATATCTGGTGGGATTGCAGATTGTGCCTGAAAGTCCCCGCTGGCTCTTAATGAAGAATCGCGATGATGAGGCAATGCAGATTCTTACTTGGGCCAACGGTCACGATCGTGCAATGCATGAGATGCAACAAGTCCAAAACAGCATTCGAGCTAGTGTCAGCACCTCGGTAGGTTCGTTTAGTCAACTTTTTTCACCGGCATTGCGGCTTGTTTTGATTATTGGCGTGATGGTTGCGATTTTGCAGCAGATTACCGGTATAAATTCAGTGTTTTTCTATGCGCCTATGATATTTCAGATGACCGGTATTGGGACCGACGCGGCCTTTCTGCAAGCATTGTTAGTTGGTTTGACAAACCTGGTGTTTACTATCATTGCCATGTTGCTAATTGATAAGTTAGGTCGCAGGCCGTTGCTATTATCGGGTGTTACCGGTATCGCCGCATGTATGTTCTTGTTGGCTTATGGATTCAGTTCTGCTACTTATGAAATACCGCATTCAGAGCTCTACAAATTTGACAACGCAGTATCGTTGGCTGTTGTCGCGGACAAACAGTTCGATTCTGATATTGCTTTTCGTAACGCAGTAATTGGGCAGACCAGCGAGTCCTGGTATGTGGAAAACGAGTCTCTACTTGTACAAACCGCTGTCCAACTTGATGCTGATCTGATACTGGTTGGGATACTTGGGTTTGTTGCCAGCTTTGCTGTCTCGATAGGTCCCGTTATGTGGGTCCTGTTTTCAGAGTTATTCCCCAATAGTATTCGTGCACTGGCTATCTCGTTTGTGGGTTTAATTAATTCCGGTGTCAGTTTTCTGGTCCAACTGCTTTTCCCCTGGGAGTTGGCAACACTGGGTGCCACCGCAACCTTTACTATTTATGGCATTTTTGCTGTGATTGGACTTGTGTTGGTTGCGTTGTTGTTGCCAGAGACCAATGGAAAATCCCTTGAGCAACTTGAAACAGAGTTGATTCGTGTCTAGGCAAAAAGGAGAAATATTTATGCACTTTTTCGCTCTCATACTCTCAATGTTTTTTTCATCAAGCGCTATTGCGGATGCTGTCTCAGTATCAATAGTCGAGGCGGGTAAAGGTTATCAACTTCTTCGCGGCGGCGCGGCATACAAAATTAAAGGTGCCGGTATGGCGTCAAATGATCTTGAGTCTTTAGCCAGGGTTGGTGGTAATTCTATACGCACCTGGCATGTAGAAAAAGACGTTGCCAAAGGCCTAGCCTTTTTGGATAAGGCTGATGCGTTAGGTATCACTGTGTCCTTGTGCCTTAATATTGCGAGAGAACGACACGGTTTTGATTATGACGACCCTCTTGCCGTGAAAATGCAGTTCGAAAAGGCACACGCGGCAGTTGAAGCTTACAAAAATCACCCGGCTTTGCTGACCTGGATTATTGGTAACGAGTTGAATTATGACTACAAGAATCCGCGGGTATATGACGCGGTTAATGATATTGCAAGAATGATTCATGCTGTTGATTCGAACCATCCGGCTACTACTACGATAGCGGGCTGGAGTGCAGACCTTGTTAAAGTGATTGAAAATCGGGCACCCGATCTTGATTTTTTAAGCATTCAAATGTACGGAGATCTCATCAATTTGCCTCGTTATATCAAGAAGGCAAATTACCGTTCTCCATATTTTGTAACTGAGTGGGGATCGATTGGGCATTGGGAAGTTGGCAAGACCTCCTGGGGGGCCCCGGTGGAGCAAAACAGTTCACAGAAAGCCAACAATTATCTTAAGAGTTACAAAAAGGTAATTGCCAGCGATCCACATTATGCTATTGGCAATTATGTTTTCCTGTGGGGACACAAGCAAGAGCGCACAGCGACCTGGTATGGCATGTTCATTGAATCCGGCGAGAAGACAGAAACCATCGATGTTATGTGGAAAATTTGGAATGGTACGAAACCGGTAAACAGTAGTCCCCGAGTGAAATCGATGCACCTCGTGAGTCAGACGGCCTTTAACAACATCACCTTGAAGCCTGGGAAATCATATAAGGCCAGTGTTAAAGCATTCGATCCGGATGGTGATGAAATTACTTACCACTGGAGTATTAAACCGGAGAGTAATGCTACTCAACACGGTGGGGATCTTGAGGATTCCATTGCAAGCCTCGAAGGTCTTTTTGAGAAGGTCAATGATGCAAAAGTAACATTTACCACCCCTGTACTAAAAGGTCCGTATCGAATCTATATGTATGCTTATGATGGCAAAGGTGGAGCTGCTCACGGCAACATCCCCTTTTATGTCGGTAAGCGCTAATCCTGGTTAAACCATAAGGCTTATTTGTGAACAAGTTTGAATTTGTAGAAAAGATGTTGGGCCAAATGACTTTGGCCCAGAAAGTGGGTCAGATGACCCAGGCTGAAAGAATGGCGATCACTCCCGAGCAGTTAAAACAGTTTCATATTGGCTCTGTTTTAAGTGGTGGCGGTTCTGCACCGGAAGGTAACAGACCAATTGACTGGGTGAATATGAACGATGCTTACTGGGCGGCCTCAATGGAAGCTGATGACGATCATCTGCCTATTCCTTTGCTCTACGGTGTTGATGCGATCCATGGAAACAATAATGTACTAGGTGCGACGATCTTTCCTCATAACATTGGTCTTGGTGCGACCAGAGAGCCAGAACTATTACGCCGGATTGCGCAAGTCACTGCAAAAGAGATTCTTGCCACGGGCGTGGAATGGACTTTTGCCCCAACGCTGGCAGTTGCACAGGATTCTCACTGGGGACGAACATACGAGAGCTATAGCTCTGATACTTCGGTTGCAAGCTCATATGCTGGTCCCTTTGTACAGGGATTACAAGGCGACCTTGGCGATGACGCGGTGATTGCATGCGTCAAGCACTGGGTGGGCGATGGTGGCACCCTTCACGGCATTGACCAAGGTGAGACGACCTTGCCATTGCGGGAACTTGAGAAGGTGCATATGGCACCCTATTTGCCAGCGTTAAAGGAAAACGTTTTGACAGTAATGGTCTCTTTCAATAGTTGGAATAGTGACAAATGCCATGGACACTATCAGCTCGTGACGGAGGTATTGAAGCAGCAGTTAGGTTTTGAGGGTTTTGTGATTTCAGACTGGGATGGTATTGATTACCTAGATGACAGCTATGCCGAAGCTGTTGCTTTGTCGGTGAATGCGGGTGTTGATCTGTTTATGGTTTCGGAGCAGTGGCAAGAATTCATTCGTCATCTGATCGAGCATGTAGAGAGTGGCCGGGTTTCTATGGCTCGCATCGACGACGCGGTACGCAGAATCCTGAATGTGAAATTTCGATATAGGTTATTTGATAAACCCAGACCCAGCAATCGTAAATGGTCGAACCATAAGAGCTTTGGCTCTGTCGAACACAGAGACGTGGCGCGGGAAGCTGTGCGAAAATCTCTGGTCTTGATGAAAAATGATAGTGGTTTACTGCCATTGGACAAAACGAGTAAGGTTTTTGTGGCGGGTAGACTCGCGAATGATCCTGGTGCGCAATGTGGTGGCTTTACCATTGCCTGGCAGGGCCAGACAGGTCCCGACTCGGTTCAGGGTGCCACTTCGGTTTGGCAGGCGATTAAAGGCGTATCGCCGGCGGCGCAGCTTTCCAAAGTGTCGGATGGTAGCGATGCCAGTGCCGAAAAACATGATGTTGCTATTGTGGTGATCGGTGAAAACCCCTACGCCGAGGGTATGGGTGACATTAGGCCTGACGACAATGTCATCGTCGAGGCTGGATCACAGATCAAAGGTGCGCTAAAGGTTTTGGCGCCCTATGGTCGTTCGCTCCAGCTTGAAAAATTACATCCAGAGGATCTTAATGTGCTGAAAAACATTTCAGCGTGCGGTGTTCCAGTGGTCGTGGTGCTGATTTCAGGTCGTCCGTTGTTGATTGATGCTGAACGCTCAATCGCCGATGCCTTTGTTGCTGCTTGGTTACCCGGTTCCGAAGGAGCAGGCGTATCTGACGTTTTGTTTGGTGACTACCCCTTCACGGGTACGCTCGGATTTGAATGGCCGAGTGTCGAGAGTCCCGGTTTGGCTTTAGGTTTTGGTCTAGCTTGAGTTCAACGCACATATCAGAGTTATGGCGCCAGGTTTATGGTGCCGGGTTTTATAGTGGCACGTTTCATCGTATCTATGTTATTCGATGCTTTACTCAATACCTGTGCGGGTCACACCCAGTGCGAGCTTGGTTAGCTTGAGATTCTCCTGTGCCGCTACACCCATTTTTAGAGCAAGAGCCACCTGCAGCGCATCGAGAAGCGTCAGCTGCGTCAGCCGTGAGCTCATCGGGGTAAAAACATTGCTGTCTTCGGAGGGGTAACAATTAAACACCAGTGAGGCTTCGGCGGCTAAGGGCGAATTTGGATCAGTAAGGGCAATGACCTGTGCGCCGCCTGCCCTAGCATATTTCATCCCCTCTATCAGTTCCGGCCATTGCCCGGTGTGAGAGACGGCAATGAATACATCGCCAGCTTTGGCAATGAATGATTGTTGCAAAATCGTGGGCGAATCGAGCGCTGTAGTGCAGGGCGTGCCCAGGCGAAAAAACTTATGACAGGCATCACTGGCGACATGTCCTGATGCGCCAAGGCCAACGAAAACTAGTTGTCGAGCTGCCATCATAGCGGAAGCTGCCGCGTCGAACGGCATCCCTGAAATCAAACTACGGAGATTGACAAGCGCATGAATAGAACTTTCGAGTACTTTCGTGGCCGCATGTCCAGCATCGTCAGTCACGTTAACGTTGTGGTGAAGATAACTCTCAGGTCTTTGTTGTGCAGCGATTAAGTGTGTTCTTAACTCTCGAAAACCGGAGACACCCATGCTTCGACAGAACCTGACAACTGTAGGCTCTGATACGCCGGCAGAATTTGCCACTTCTGCTATCGCGGCGTCGACCGCTCGCGCTGCATTCGCGAGGATCCATTCGCCGACACGGCGCTCTGATTTCGACAGGCTCTCCAGGTGGCGCTCTATTCTCTTGTTCATTGAATGCGGCATCTGGCTTGAGAAGCTCTCCAAAAGTTGTGGTAACGTAGTAAAATTACATCATAACTTTACATTAATCCAGTATAATAGTGGCATCATACCCGATAACGTAGTTTAATTACGCAAAATCAAGGATCAGTCATGGCTCAACTCGTTCCAGTCGAAACCTTCGACCTGATTATTTTTGGGGGTTCAGGCGATCTCGCCCTAAGGAAGCTGTTACCTGCTCTCTACCACCGGGACTGCGATGGTCAGCTACCAGAAGGTAGTAGGATTATTGCTGTGAGTCGTGCTGAGATGACGCGCGAGACCTACATTGGCATCGTAAGAGAAACACTTGCATCCAGGCTTGGTAGCGGAGCCGAAGACCAGATGAATGAATTCTGCAAGAGGCTGGACTATCTGCATTTCGATGCAATGGATCACAGTTGCTGGTCACCATTGATCAATTTGCTAGAAGGCTTTGAAGACAGAGTCAGAGCTGTTTACCTTGCCACACCACCGATACTGTTTGGACCCGTTGCGCAGGGCTTTAAGGTCAACCATTTGATGACCGACAAGATGCGCATCGTGCTTGAAAAGCCGGTTGGGCACAATTATGAATCCGCGAAAGCGATCAATGACGAGGTTGGCGCTTGCTTTAGCGAAAATCAGATATTCCGAATCGATCATTATTTAGGCAAGGAGACTGTACAGAATTTATTGGCACTTCGATTCGGTAACTCTTTGTTCGAACCGCTCTGGCGCAGAGAAGTCGTCGATCATGTGCAGATTACGGTAGCCGAAGATCTTGGCGTTGATAATCGGATTGAATTCTACGATGACATTGGCACCCTCCGTGACATGGTACAGAATCATCTATTGCAGCTAATCTGTTTGGTTGCCATGGAGCCCCCCAGCAGCCTTGACGACGACGCCGTGCGAGATGAAAAGTTGAAAGTACTGAGAGCGCTGAAACCGATAACAGCTAAACTGGTAAATGCAAATACGGTGAGGGGGCAATATGCCGCCGGGGCTATTAACGGTACTGCGGTACCGGGCTATGCTCAACAGATCAGCACAAAAACCACGACCGAAACCTTTGTCGCGCTCAAGGTTGAAGTCGATAACTGGCGATGGTCTGGAGTACCTTTCTATCTTAGAACAGGCAAGCGACTTGCTAAAAAACACTCCGAGATCGTCATCCAATTCAAGCCTGTACCCCATGCTATCTTTAATGGTGGAAGCTATGACACATTGCCTAATCAGCTTTCCATCATGCTACAACCAGATGAAGGTATTAAGCTGACAATTATGGCCAAGGAACCTGGTCCGGGAGGGTTCGACCTCAAACCAGTATCACTCGATCTCAGCTTTGAAGAAACTTTTGGCGTTCGTTATCCTGATGCATACGAGAGATTGTTGATAGAAGTGATGCGGGGCAACCCTGCACTATTCATGCGTCGGGATGAAATCGAAACAGCATGGCAGTGGATCGATGGCGTATTCAAAGGATGGCGAGAGTCAAGACAGAAGCTGGAGACTTATGTGGCTGGAACCTGGGGCCCTGGGGGTTCTTCTATGATGCTCGACCGTGATGGACGAGCATGGCAATCGGGTAACTGAGATGAAGGTCTTCACGAGCAGACAATGTGCCTCAAGTGCGACGACAGATCTCATCATTGAGCAGTTGAGCGCGCAATTGCAACAGCAAGCAAGAGCTTCACTAATGGTGAGTGGCGGCAGTACACCGGCCGCCTGCTTCGAACTGTTGTCTGAGTCAGATCTGCCATGGTCTCGTATTGACGTCACAGTCACAGACGAACGAAATGTGTCTCCGGTACATGCTGACAGCAATGAAAACATGGTGCGTGAAAAGCTCATGTCCGCAAATGCTGGCTGTGCCAATTTTGTCAAACTAGAGAGTTCAACAGTACTGAGTTTATTCCCTTTTGCCTGTACTTTAGTGGGTATGGGCGAAGATGGACATTTCGCCTCGCTGTTTCCTGACTCACCTCAGCTCGAAGCCGGACTATGTTCTGTAGCACCCGTCGTCAAAGTGACAACACCTTCGAGTCCCTATGATCGAACCAGTGCTTCGCTGGGTACCCTGTGTGCAAGCAACCTTATTATTTTGTTGGCCTTCGGAGACGCAAAGCGAAAATTGCTGGATGCACCTGAAGGTTTTCCAATATCGCATCTGCTCTCGCAGGATAAGGCTACCGTCAGAACTATTTGGGCGCCTTGAGAGACTTGTCGACTACCATCATAAAATCACAACTTCCCACAGAGTAATTTAGCCCCTATGAACCCGATTATATTAGAAGTCACAGAGCGCATAATGCGTCGCAGTAAGGACACTCGGCGGGCCTACCTCAATAAGATTGAGTCGGCCTCGCAATCAGGACGTGACCGAACCAACATGCCTTGTAGCAATCTGGCGCATGGTATCGCTGCCTGCTCAGCCGCTGACAAATCTATTCTCCAGGCGGAAGATAGCCTCAATATTGCCATTGTCACTGCCTATAACGACATGCTCAGCGCGCATCAACCCTATGAACGATATCCTGGCCTAATACGAGATGCGGCTACAAAAGCCGGTGCTGTTGCGCAGGTAGCAGGTGGTGTGCCTGCCATGTGTGATGGCATTACGCAGGGTCAGGATGGCATGGATTTGTCTTTGTTCAGCCGTGATGTCATCGCGCTATCGACTGCCTTGGCACTTTCACATGATATGTTCGATGCGGTCGTTTGTCTTGGCATCTGCGATAAGATCGTACCGGGAATGTTGATTGGAGCTCTTTCATTCGGTCATCTGCCGGTGATATTCGTGCCTGCTGGGCCTATGCCTTCCGGTTTGCCAAATAAGGAAAAGGCACAGGTTCGTGAAGCTTTCGCAGCTGGCAACGCTGACCGTAAGGACCTGATCGCGGCAGAGTCAGCTTCTTATCACAGCCCAGGTACCTGCACATTTTATGGAACAGCTAACAGCAATCAGATGTTGATGGAGTTTATGGGATTGCAGTTGCCCGGTGGTTCGTTTGTCAATCCAAATACACCCTTGCGAGACGCGCTGACCGAAGCTGCCGTGTCGCAGGTACTAAGCACGACAAAAACAGGTAATAATTACTTACCCCTCGGACATGTCATCAGTGAAAAAACGATTGTTAATGGCATCGTCGGGCTCCTGGCTACCGGTGGTTCAACTAACCACACACTGCACCTGGTCGCCATGGCAAGAGCGGCTGGGGTACAGATCGACTGGACCGATTTTGCTGACCTCTCAAGGGCAGTGCCGCTGTTGGCTCAGGTCTATCCAAATGGCATGGCTGATATAAACCACTTCCACGACGCTGGTGGTATCGGTTTTATGATTGGCGAGCTTCTATCCGCTGGCCTTCTCCACGAAGACGTCCAGACCATTCTAGGGTCTGGCTTGAGTCGTTTTACGGAAGCACCAGAGCTCATCGGGAGTACCGCACATTGGAATAAGGTACCTGAAAAATCGGGCGACCGCAGCATTATCAGGGAATATACAAGTCCGTTTCAGAACGAAGGCGGTATGCGCCTAATAGAGGGAAGTGTCGGGCGGGCTATCGTTAAAGTATCCTCTGTAGAGAACAAACATCGGAGCGTTACCGCCCCGGCCCGCGTATTTAGTTCCCAAGAGGATTTTACCGGGGCTTTCGAAGCTGGTGATCTCAAAGCCGATATGGTTGTGGTACTACCTTACCAAGGACCACAGGCTAATGGGATGCCGGAGTTGCACAAGCTGACACCTTATCTTGGGGTGCTCCAGAATCAGGGCTACAAAGTGGCCCTGATGACAGACGGTCGAATGTCCGGTGCGTCTGGTAAGATTTTAGCCGCCATACAGGTGACGCCAGAAGCTGCGGATGACGGCTTGATAGGACGTATTCAAGATGGTGACATGATCACCATTGATGCCGAGGCTGGCGTGCTGAGTGTCGATATTGATCTGCAGGCACGACCGCCAAGAGTACGCGATTTATCGGCCAATGAGCAAGGTATGGGGCGTGAGCTTTTTGCTGTGTTTCGTAACCAAGTTGGCGCAGCAGAAACTGGCGCAAGCATTTTTTAGAGGGAATAACATGGACGCAACAGAGACTTTAGAGGATTGTCGGGTTGTTCCGGTAGTGGTGATTAACGATCACACCCAGGCGGTTGAACTGGCAAGGGTTCTATTGGAAGCTGGTATTAGGGCAATTGAGGTGACGCTACGAACATCGGCAGCACTCCGTGCTATCAAATTGATCGCGGAAAATGTGCCGGATATTCTTGTGGGTGCTGGTAGCGTCAGGTACGTAACGCAGTTTGACAATATCGCTGAATGTGGGGCTCGATTTGCCGTTAGCCCGGGTTCTTCCGATCGGCTGATCGAAGCGGCCAAAATGCTCAAAATGCCATTTGTACCAGGCAGTTCGAACGCCTCGGAAATTATTTATCTAATGGAACAGGGCTATCAACTTCAAAAGTTTTTTCCAGCAGAACTTAGTGGCGGTATTGCCATGTTGAGGGCGCTCTCTGCGCCTCTGCCGGAGGTTAGTTTTTTTCCAACAGGTGGCATCACCGTAGAGCTCGCACCGGACTACCTCGCTCTCGATTGTGTAAAATGCATCGGGGGCAGTTGGTTCGTCTCTCCTGACCTATTAGCGAATGGGAACTTTCAGAAAATAGGCGAGTTAGCAGAATTGGCGGTACAGAGTTCGAATGAATGACCAAATCCTCCTGCTTGGGGACATCGGCGGCACCAATGCCAGGTTTGCCCTGACTGATCCGGAAACACAGGGTTATCGAGAAGAGCGCGTTTTACTGTGTGCAGATTACGAAACAGCAGAGCTGGCAATTGCTGACTATTTGGCAAGTGTTGAAGCTCCCGCGCCTTCAACCATCTGCCTTGCCGCTGCAGGACCTATTCTGGACAACGGCGTCGATCTCACGAATAACAATTGGCATATTCGTGAGTCAACCTTGCATGAAACCTTTGGCGTTAGCCATGCTCGACTACTCAATGATTTCGAGGCAGTTGCCTACAGCTTGCCCGAGCTTGATCCAACCCAATACACAACTGTCGGACTTAGCCATGCCCATGATCTAAAACAATCGGATTTTACAGTAGCCGCCATTGGTCCCGGGACTGGTCTCGGAGCCGCCGGTTTGATACGCCATGAAGGTTATACTGTGCCAATTATCAGCGAAGCAGGGCATATCGGATTTGCCCCTGAGAACGCGCTTCAAAGAGCAGTATGGGAGATTCTACGTCATCGATTCGGTCGTGTTTCAGATGAACGGCTTGTCTCGGGTGCTGGCATTGAAAATATCTTTACTGCACTGGCAGAGATCCATAAGCAACCTAGCTCTCTCCTGTCTGTTGCAGATATCTTCAACGTTGTGAATGAAAATTATCTGGCCGCAGAAACAGTTAACCTGTTCTTTGAGATCCTGGGTCAGGTTGCGGGAAATTTCGCATTAGCTCATTGTGCTCATGATGGTATCTATATTGCAGGCGGTATTGTTCAACGTTATCCTGAGCTACTGGCAGGCAGCTCGTTTCGCGCCAGCTTCGAAAATAAGGGGCGTCACCGCCACATTATGGAGCGCATACCAACACTTCTAATCCGCCACCCGCAGCCAGGTTTACTTGGGGCTTCAGCGGTCGCGCGAGGTCTTGTTCGAGCCAAGCGCGTAGCTCAAGTTTAGTTTTACTAAAACATTATGCTCGCTAAATCGAAGGCAAACTTTAAGATGTTAATATCAGGACTTGGTGTTACTAGATTTGCCGAAAACATCTTTAGGATGTCTGCATAGTGTAGCGATGCTATTCCCCAGCTATGACACGCATGGCGCACCCACATGTCAACCGAATGGCATGGAATATACCAGGTGCACCAGGTGTTAATGAGTCAGTTCGAATAATCACGGCGTAGTTGTTAGTAATACTAATCCGAACTTTGATAGCTATCCGGCATTTCATTTCACATTCAATAACGGTATTAAAATTGTTAAACGAATGGTGTGAGTAACTCAGGTACCATCATTTTTGGATATGGTGTTTGGCTATCAAGAGAAAGTGTCAGTGTTCCAGAACCACCCTACAGCAGCCGGTGTTCATTGAACCAACTGTCTAGGTTTAACCTGCTTATGTCGCTACGGAAGAGAGGATAGAACGTGGTCATCACGTTTCTTTACGTCACGTTTCTTTTGCGTACTCATTTAATTTGATCAAGCCTGAGAATAAGGCAAATAAACCACATGTTCTAAAGCACGGTCAAGTATCACGCTTGTCGATGTTCATTGAAATTTAGGACGCTTGACGTAATTGTCCTATGACATGCATAGTTCCCCCACACAATGGGGCGCCTTTAACTTCCGTTTGTTCGGTAATCATTTGCAGGCACTCGAATTGACAGCATTACCCGGCGCAGTGCCTATCTCAATGAAAGGCCAGAAAAACTTGGCAGAGTGGCAGCGAACATCGATGCAACATGGCAAAAAGAGTATATATTGATGCGCTGGCAAGCCTATTATTTTGGCGAGACTGACAGATTCGGTGAAGCGACAATGCGTAACAATCCCAATATTGTCGCTGAGGAATATTTGCTGTCTGATCGTTGCCTTACCCGCGACCTATACGGGAGTTATACCTTCAACGATTCTGTGACCTTTTATTAGGGTATGAACAACATCACAGATGATAGGCCTGATGTTGGTAAGCATTTTATCCTGTGAGTGCAATTGGCCGATACCTCTCTGCCGGTTTTTATGTTGCGTTGTAAATAGGCGATAGTTTTGGTGGCCTTTATCTTAAGCACATAGCTTAACAGTACTCAGGTAATTGATATCACAAAAGAGGATTCAATTGAACGAGGCCGCATCGTATTATCGAAACATAGTGGCCTGCGACACCCGTCACCATCTTTATGAGTAAAGTCTTAAAGTCTGGCATGGTGTTACCTCGCCAATTGGAGGGATTTCGCCATAGCGAGCCTCGATACCGGTTCAGTAATCGGATGACGTTTTTTTTCGCGTGCATCAAATATCGTCGCGGGCGCAGGTTTTTTAAGCGCAGCGGCAAGCATCTACGAAAGATTTATGGCGTCGCCAACTCCTGCGTTCATGCCGTAACCTGCCATAGGTAACTAGATGCGCGCGACGTCGCCGCAGATGAAGATGTACCCCTGACGAAACCTTGGCGCATCTAAGCGGCGTGCTGTCCCGTCTATGTGCTGGAGAATCTCATACTCAAATTGAACGTCTACACCCAGTAGATCTACAATAGATTGATTAATATCGATGGCGTCCACAATTCGACTGAAAATTGCGATGCAGCAGCCATAGTTGATCCCCATCGATCGCAATACAAACACCAGTAACCTTGACGTTTGAGATTCAATTCACTCTTGCTGATATTTGCTTATAAAGACGCCTGATACCAGGCGCGCGAACTAGACTGGGTGGTGTTTTACCAAGATCAGCGTCATCTTCGAAACGTATGTCCATTTGCGCTCGAACGCTACTGCGCCCACTAGCGCACCCGATCAAGTACGCAGCGTGAACTTCGATAGGTCCGTTAGTGCTGTGATTCGCTAAGACCTTAGCAATCTTGTTTTCTTGCTCAAAATAGATGAAATGAGTTTTCGACAGCATGGTGATGTTGCTTATATGCTAAGCGTGTTGATACAAAATGGGAGTTAGGAAATACTCACTTACACGAACAACAGTCTCTGGCGTATTCCAATCGCTGTCAGGAAAGCCAGCCGACGGAATACTTCCATCGTTCGCGCACTGACAATGTTACATGTGGCGTCGCCAACAGCCGCTTCCTGCCCTATGTCAATGACGCGGACCTTTATGCCTTGATAGCTGCTCTTGGCCGGTTTGTCGGGATGTCTTAGGGCTTGTAGTTACAAGTTATTGCAGGTCCTTCAGTAACTGACAAAATTCCAAAAACTCAACATGCTGGTTTTTACCAATCACCACCAGCGCCTGAATTTCAGGTGCTTCAGAACAGGCATTAACTCGCCAGCTAGAACCCGCTGCTTGAACTTCATAGCGGG
>JBLHWY010000086.1:0-27498 GCA_047629195.1 Candidatus Azotimanducaceae bacterium | reverse complement strand
CCGCTCTGATACTTCCGCCACTGAGTGACCACGTTCAACAATCTGACGGACAGCTTCCTCTTTAAATTCGAGTGTGTAGCGTTGTTTGCTCATATGTATTCTCCTATGCTCAAGATTAGCGCAGGAGCGTCATAAATAGTGTGGGAAGTCCGGGTGCTCCCTTCCTAAGATGGGACAATCAAGGAAACTTCCTAACTGATGATGTTGCATGGGATGAACAGATAAGCGGTGGAATAAAGTGCCACGTAAACGCCATTGGTCCCCCAATCGACAAAGGAAAACTATATAAATTTAATTCGCGATAAAACCAAGCTTTAATAGTTTTAGGCGACAGTACTATTGCACCACTCACAGAATCGCTCACAAGAGTAACGAAACGAAATGAACTTGAGTTTATCCAAGTTAGCAGGGAAGGCTATCCGTTCGTCAGTTTCTTAATAGATTTTTGGTCAGAAACGGAAAAATAGTAGAACGAATATATGGCCCTGAAGACTTTGAGATTGCAAAGAGCCTGATTGAAGAAAATGAAAACAGCATCTTAGTATTTATGTCACGGTCTTGGGAATATTTTGGAAATGCTATCTCGGAAAATGCTGCTGAATATCAAATCGATGAAGATTTTGCAGATGCATCAATTGGCAAAAAGAGTTGCTGTTCCGGCTCTATAGAGCCGACATCATGAACTTACTAGATACTGGACATCATGTAATTCTTGCCTATCCAGCACCATCACATAATATGGAATTGGTAAAACAGGTTATTCTGAATACTCCTGCAGATTCAAGTATCACGGAAATAGAAAAATACTTGAGACAAAACCGAGTGAAGATACCTCTCGAAAAACATCTCACCGAAACCGAATTGTCTTACCAACTTTACGATTCCTTAGGTCGTCACCCCAGATTACACCGAGTCTATTTAGATAGATTGCTTTGTGATCTGGATTACTGCTATGCAAACGACGAACGTAATATATATTTGAATGATCCGAATCATGTTTCGTTTTACGGCGCGGAACTCATCGCGAATGAGATTGAAAAAGTTCTTTTCGAAATCAAGAAAAGCTTGTAAGGACTTAGAATTCACTTGTTTTAGATAACTCGAGGGCAGCCACCCGCAGGAATATCGAGCGTCTATTTATCAAAGATAATATCTTCACTCTAAACGTTCGATTGCTAGCCACGATATCCCACTTCCCATAACTCTATGAGAAGTCTCGGGTTGAGTACCGACGGATCGAATGACGATGGTGTTTGTAGTCTTCGGTATGTCTAACTCAAATATGTAACTCTTTCCCCCATCGGTCAAATTTAAACTTACACCTATATCCTCGACAAATATCTCTAGAGGCTGAGAAACCAACTCTTCAATGGTCCAAGCAAAAACCTCAACTCGAATTTTGCCTTTGAAAGAAAAAGGGAGCCTCATGGTACTAATTCCACCCGTAGTCCATGCACCCCAATCTTCCTGAACATTAAACCCTGTTAAGTCGCTAGCGGAAAAATTGTCCTTTCCTATGTGGACAGTCTGCTTGCCTTGCAGCTCAAAGTCCGTATCGTTGCCTCCGCGCGCGCGCACTGCGTTAGGAAGCAACCCATATACGGTGAATGGGCCAATTACGATTTTACTCCGGTAGCGAAAGTCTGTTTGGTATTCTCTATCCGTAACGACCCATTTACGGTTAAGGACATCGCCCTCTCCGATGCTTGCATGCTCAGGTCGTATAAGCACGGCCGGCGAGTTAGATAAACTGAACAAACCAAAAGAAGCTCGGCCATAACGTTCATTGGATACATATATTCCATCGCCCATGTCACCTTTCCCTACAATCTTCCTTACGGCAGTGGAGTAGGTTGTCAACTCAAAGTTCAATTTATTATGGCTGATCAACCAGCCATATGTCTGATAGCTACCAGCGAGTACAACTAGTAGGAGCTGGAGAGTAAGCAGCGACCGAGCGAATCGTTCGAAAACTAGGCTAAAAAGCGTCAGCACTATAACCGCACCAAACACTAGATTCCCAAGATTTGGAAGGCTACCCGCAAACTGCCAACCATAGTGATTTTCTGAGTTGAAGAAAGCGAAAAGGATTGGGTTGTCCCAAGGATAAATTTTGAAAGTTCGGAAAACGTAAAAATAGCAAACAAAAACTGCGGTTATAGTCACGACACCAAATGTATAAATGCTTTTCTTTGAGGCGCTTTGGATACAGGAAAAATAGAGAAAGGGCAAAAAACAAAAAATCACACCGACGTAACGTCCATGAACTCGTAAGGCTTCTCCCGCATTTATCGAAGCTGCTCCAACGGAAAACCAAGCGACCATTGCTACATGAGCTGCAAGCATAATGCTCACGAACAGTGCCGTCATGCTCAAACCAGTCTGGAGTTGATCGTTATTAAATTTTTCTACAAGTGCTAGATCCCAAAGCCTATAGGCACACCAACAGAATACCGGAGAAAAAATCAAGGCTATCGTCGTTAAATGAGCAAACGAGTAGTGCAGGGTTGATAATAATTTCTTCAGGTAGTCAGTGGGGACATCTTCACTCAGATACTGCCCATAAACTTCCAACCCTAGAGGGGCGCGGGGATCAAACACCCAATCGCCACTTGTTACACGCCAAAGCAGAACGAAGGAAAAATAGCCGAAAGTTAGCAATATGGATGGATAAGAAGCTGAGGATATGAAACTTCGTTTACCGAACAAACCCAGCAACGGGGCAGCAAAGGTAATTAAGACGGCACCTGCCACAAGTGCGACAGCATGTGGCTTAATCAGTAGCGCAACTGCTAGCAACACACCGGCAGCAATGCTGGCTAGAACTGGCGCTTCAGGAAACTTTCGAATCAAAACATAACCGAGGCAAGCCGACAAAAACAGAAGTTCAACCTCCGGCATTATCGCAAGAATGTAAATTGAAGACGGCAGTAGCAGATAGGTTAAGAGCCCTAAAAAGCTATTACGGCTTCCGGCCAACGGCAAAAAAATTGAATGGATAATCATGCCAGCGAGGACATACTGAACAGAGTGCAAAATTCGGAAAACTAAAACGAATTTTTCACCCGTTAAATTCTCTAGGATCTCTATGACTTTAAAGTACAGAAAATTTGTGTTCTTTTGGATATATGGATCCAATTCACCTAGCCTCGCTAGGTTGTCCATATAAATCCCTCGAATGAGGTAGGCATATTCATCCGAGGCGAAAATTGGACTATTAAAACTCACGGCCATTAGCGAGTATGCAACTATCGAAATAGCAATTAGGGAACTCGTTGGTCTTGATATTAAAAATCGCACTTCTTGCCCTTATTCCAAATCATGGGGTCAGATATGCCCAGTGGGCATCGGGAAAAATTTTTAACTTGCCGGTAGGCTAAGTCGTAATCTGGAACGCGATCTTCATATGTGCTCAATTAGCTTTCTGCCGTCACTTACCAACGGTGCAACTTCATCGCCCGGTTAACATAATCAGCCCTGCGTCATAATAGGCATCCGACTTTTTTCTCTCATTTACTTTGTGCTTGCATTCATAATACTAAAGTGGACATAAATAGTGGCCTTTTAACTAGTTTACCGAGTTTGGTTGCAAGCGTACAATCACGAAGGAAGTTACCAGTATTGTGCATAAAATACTCTACCAGGACTAATATACTCCATGATCGAAATTTTTGATTCCGCAGAACTTAATCTTGCATTGTCTTCACTGGACGATTCACGTTCTCTCCTAGAGAACGCTCTTCAAACAAAGAAGACATTTTTCATGTACTGCGACTACTGCGGAGGAGTTAAACAAATGCAGGTGAGTATGGCTAATGATTCATGGACCGACCTCCGCGGGCAATTTATTTGCGACTCCTGTGGTTTATCGAATAGAGATCGGCTGTTTTACAAGTGTATTAGCCGTTCAATACACGATGTATCATCCAAAGGTTTAATCTTCGAAAAAAGCACACTGATGTATAAGCGACTAGAGGCACGTCTAGAAAAACTTACTGGGGTCGAGTTCGGCGGATACGAGATTGAACCGGGGGCGTTGTTTGAAACAAACCAAGGTGTTTTTGAGCATCAGGATATGCAAAATATGTCTTATCCAGACAACACATTTGACTACGTTCTTCATTCCGATGTACTAGAACATATACCTGACCCTTTTAAAGCGCTAAGTGAAATAAAGAGAGTACTAAAACCTAACGGCGTCTGCTTATTTTCAACCCCGATCTATTCAAACACCTTCATCCATAAAAAGACTGCCGTCATGGTTGATGGAAAAGTACAGTTTACTGGTCCCGAAATGTATCATGGTGACCCGATAAGGGAAGAAGGAGTACCCGTCTTCTATTTGTTTGGGCTAAACCTACTGGAAGATGTCGTCGCCTTAGGCTTATCAGGCTCCTACTTGTTAGAGCATTCCCTAGTTAACGGAATATTCAGCAACAACAACCCCTACATTAATGTTGGCCACATGTGGCCTATCGTTGTAAAAATGGTCAAACATTAGGTTACTCAGCGATGCGGGTCCTGCCAAGGAATCCAACATGTCCTAAAATAAGGAGCTAGAATTTCGATACCTGCCCGCCAACGAGAATGCGTGCTACCATTTTGATTTTCGTTAGCTCACTAATCCATGAATGCTACGTCTCCCGCCAACGCGACCTGTCGTCCCTGAGCTTCGTGAGACCCGTATCTATCCACCGGTGGGGGACCACTTACAGATTCCGTAAAAAATGCCTCATGTTGATGGACCTGAACGGATTTTGCTGCGCAATGAAAAACGATACTCATTCGTGTCAACTCGATATTGTTCGCCGGCATACCCCCATGCATCAATTGTGGATGCCAAACAATCGAGTCACCTTTTTCAAGTAGAACAGTCACTTTCTCAGGCATTCTCTCAGACGCCCTAATCACCTCACCATTGTATTCGTCAAGGGACGCCAGAAAACATTCTGGAGACTGCACATTGGAAAACTTTGAGAATATTTCGTTAGGATTTATCGAAAGACGATGGCTCTCAGGGAAGTAAAACAAAGGCCCTGCATCTGGATGGACGTCTTCAAGTGCCGTCCAAGCGCCAACGAAACCTCCCTCAGGCCAAGTCGCAAAATGTGGCGAGTCACGATGGACGGGCTGCTGAGTTCCATACTTGAACGTCAGCGAAGTGTAGACATAAGCTTCATCCTGGAACACAGTATCGAGAAACCTCATCAGTTGAGTGTTTGTTCCCACTTGAAGCGCTGCATCTGAATAATGGTGAAAATTCACTAACCGTTTCTCATGTCCAACAGTATCGAGATTTTCAGCGACGTATATTGAGTTCTCCGAACAATATCGATTGTAATCTTCACAAACTTGATCACAAAGGGCTTGCTGATGAACGCCTTTTAGGACCGCGAATCCATACTTGTGGAAAGTCCTTATCGACTCTGCGAGCGAATCATCTACGTTTGGCTGCAGTGATTCTTTATTCATGTACCAGAAAGTCATCGTATATCTCCTGAAATTTAAACTCGAATTTTCGACAAGCGACTTATTACCTTCTTACCAACTGAAGTGGGTCCGTGCTGAGCTTCGATTAGTTGATATGCCGATTCGGTCAATATCTTGCAATAGGCGGGATCCTTAACCGCTCTAACCATTTGGTAACTCGCATGATCCAAATCAGGCTCGGCCCATTGGCACCCTAACCCATGGGGATAATCCCCAGGCTTCAAATCAACCATTTCGTAATCAACGAGCAAAGCCGTATTACTCAAACAAAAGTCTGTGTTGCCACTGTATGCTGTGCAAATTACTGTCTTACGAAGACACATTGCCTCTGCCAATCCACGACCAAATCCTTCAGAGCGATGCAAAGAAATAAAGCAGTCGATGTTGTACATTAGGCTTTTCATTTCGAAATCACTAAAAACCTCTGCAATCAATCTCACTTGAAGCGGGCTAAAATTCTCGTCTATGAAGGCTTTAAAAGCCTCGAAATCTTCGGGCCTTGACCGGTGGCCATTGACCTTAATCAACAGGAGCACATCTTTTCCCATTTGGCTGCGTGCCCTTGAGAAAGCTTCAAGAACCGCTTCAGGGTTCTTTCGACTACGATAAGACGTGAAGTCAAAGAAGAACAGAAACACATACTTCTCGCTTGGGATACCAAAATATGACCTGTCATAGGGCTGCTGAAGGGGGAAACTAACCACTTCGGGTACCCACTTCACAGGAATAGGGGATTTTTCAGAAACCGCATGTTGGATAAATCGGGATGGCGCCCAGATTTCGTCGAAATGATCAAAGGCATAGACCCAGTCGTCAGGAAAGGTGGCCAATTCCCAGAGCCAGTACCCGATGTTGTATCGACCCTCAAAGAAGCCTTTTCCCAAATGCTCGCTTACCTGAGCCATTTCGTCCGCATTCATATGAAAGACTGAAACGTCATATTGCGGCTCATCGGAGAGTACTGAATAGTCAAACTCAGTAAACTTATTGGCGTCTTCGCTCAATTGTCCAAATGCGTTTATCACGACATTCGGGATACCCACTGCTTGATAAGCGAGGGCTGACTGCCTGAGATGCTCACCCATGCCTAAGGCGTGGTATGGATGCCCCACTAGGTTAACACCACTAATCATGCTTTAAGACTCGACGAGTTGCGTCAAGATAATCATGCCCGTATCTCTCATCAGGCTCCAAATAGTTGCCCTCTCCCCATTCATTCCATGCATTAATAAACAATAGCCTTTCATCTCCGAAACGATTGTCTAGCGTATATTCGACTGCGCGCCTCAACCAATCCTCATATTCAGCCGGACTCGAGCCTTCAAATATCGTTGCGTTCGTACCACGCCTCGGAGTGTTATCCCAATCGACCAAAACTGATCTCAATAGTTTGTAATCCACTTCTCTAGCCAAGAAGTTTTCTCTAGTATCTTTATAATCAAAAATCGCTCCATCAAAGCCTTGGGCTGCGTGCTCGTTTGGAAGAGGGGCAGCAAACGAGTGAGGAGGAAACTCAACCGCCGCATCGCAACCAATATCTTGCGGACTAACTTCACCATCTTCGTGGAGAAAGCTCTGAACGTTGCAAACGTAGATTTCACCGATGCCAACGGAAATACAATATTCCCTCCAACGATCTACTGTCGCTCGTACGTTCGGCAGAAGTGCACTTCTGTAAATCAGAATAACCGGCTTGCCATCCACTCGAATATAGCGTTTGTCTCTCAGATAGGGCTCGAGCTCTTTGATAAACTCGATATCATCTAAGGGTGAATACTCCTGGGCCATTAAGACTTCGCTTTCCTTCCCGTCCCAACGCCTCGTCCAATTCTCGTTGGCCCAACAAACGCAAAAAGGAAAGTCAGGCAATCTATTTTCTAAAACACTCTCGAGTGGCTTCTCGAGAAGTCGCTTGCCATTAAACCAGTAATGGTAGTAACAAAAACCACTCAGCCCGGCATCGCGTGCAAGCTTAGCTTGAGCCATCTGGGCGTGTGGGTCGGTCAAATCGTAGTAGCCGAGAGGTTCACTAATTGGAATCCTAGGTTGCTGATGTCCGCGAAAGTGAGGGCCAGCTTTTGAAACGTTGGTCCATTCGGTAAAACCTTGCCCCCACCATTCATTGTTCTCCTTAACCTCATGGAATTGCGGCAGATAAATCGCGATCGCTCTAACGCTGCTAAGTTCGCGAACTTCTTCCGACCATTTTCCAAAGAAGTTGTGGACATTTTTTTCGATCAACTTGCCTTTATCATGATCCGCTTCGCCCAACGTAGCACTCAGCACATGTTCGACACGTGCACGGCCATCGTAATAAATCTTCTTGCCAGACTGCCGAACTCGAAAACATAAATCAGCATCCTCACAATAAGCTGGAGCAAACAACTCGTCGAACCCACCTAGATCACGAAACGTATCCGTCAGCATAAGCGCACAAGCACCCGAAACAAATTGCACCTCTCGGACGCCTCTATATTCCGCGCGGTCAGCATTTTGATTCAAACCGATCATCACCGCAGACTGATCAGGAGCAAACCTCACTCCCGCCTCCTGTAAAATTCCATTCGGGTAAACCAGCTTCGCACCAACAATGCCTGCAAGCTGTTGAGTCAAAAGGGTGTTCAGCATATGGTCTAGCGCATCGGCAGTAAGCGTTGTGTCATTATTAAGAAGCAGCAGGTATTTACTGCTAATGCTTGGCACTGCACGATTGACCGTCCGGAGAAATCCGAGATTTTCTGTGTTCTTAATCACCCTGACTTTACTAGACTCAAAATCCGCACTTACAAGCTCTTCAGGACCACAATCGTCGACCACTAAAATTTCATGAACAATGTGCGACGCATGTGCCAATACCGCGTTCACACATTCCACGGTCATATCTCGTTTTCCGTAGGCTGGAATTAGCACACCAATGCCATCTGCAGGGACAACTAAATCAGCAGATGCATCATTAGACGTATCATCAACTATTGGTTCACCCTTGATCAATCGGACAATATTTCGTATGGCCTTTGTAATTCGCCAGGAAGTGGAACTTCTAAGCAGCTCAATTTGCTCGGTTAAGTCAGTTGCTGTGACTCTGTTCTCGTCAAAATCGCCTTTGACCCTATCCAGACTGCTCGACAGTTCTTCAAGCTCTGATTCTTGATGTTCCAGCGTACCTTTTCGGTCTTCCGAGACCAGCTCCAAGAATGAGTTCTCCACCTTGAGCCGTTTGACGGCATTGGTAAACACACCCAGCTCATCCTCGAGACGTGTCAACTCTGTAGAATGAGCCTCCCTCAACTGGTTGAACTCTTGGGCTCGCCTATCGTGTATCTTAGTCTCCAAACCATCTAACGTGTCAGTTAGGTTTTTCTCGAAAGACTCCACGGTCTTCGTCAATACAGAACCAATTGTTTCGATCTCATCAATCTGATCGACTAGTGTCGATTCAATTGACTTGATAACCTCATCTCGGACTTCCGTAAGGGCTAACCTATTTTTAGCGACCTCTACAGATTGAACTGCAATTTTTTCGTGTAGCGAGCTGCTATCTGCCCCCAAACGGCCTACTTCAGGCTCCATTCTATCGATACTAGACTCAACGCGGCTGAGAACCGATGACTGAGTTTCAATTCGGCCGCCTAGATTGATGACTTCAACAGACAAGCGAGATACTTCAGGCTCCATTCGAGCGGCAGAAGATGCAACTCTGTCTACAACCGTGAACAGTTCGTTGAAACTGTGATTGAAACGTTCTTGTTCAAACCGAAAGGCATCGACCAGCCTTTCAACGTTCGCGTTCAAACTAGTTTGTTCAATGTGCCTCATCCGCTCGATACCATCTAACTTCTTGCCTAGCTCTTCATAGTGAGCAGAGGGCGGAAATTTAGATTCGAAAACACCTTGCAGCCACTGCTGATGCTTGGCATCGTTTTCGTAAATGGCCCGTATTGACTCTAATTCGCTACGCTTTTGATATTGACTCTCAAGCTCTGCACTAATGGCCTCTTTGTCTGCCAGCAACTTTTCGTAAGCTTCGCTATTCTCAACGTCGACTTGTTTGCGTGCTTCTTCAACAGCGCTGCTCAAGACAAAACTCTGATGGCTACCCGCAAGTTGAACATCGTAGATCTCGTCACACGGTAATCGAAGACGATCAATCACGCCTAAAGTGGATCGATCGATCGAGATGATCGACGCCGAGATTGTATGCCCATCTTCCAAGTTTCGGGATCTACTGATACCTACGTAAATTTTTGAGTCCGTAAGGGCAATTCCGCGAGTATAGCCAGGCAAACTAAGTGCCTCTTTTAGTTCGTAATCGACGTAAAGCCGCAATTCCTTTAGCTCAGAATTACAAAGCCATAACTCGTCACCGTCAGCGGTAAGAGAATGCGGTTGAGATAACCCACTGATAAGTACTTCGCGCGTATCGATATCCATAACAAGGCCTTTGCTCACTGTGCCTTGCTTGTATCCCCTCTCCTTACCGAATTTACCAAACATAGATATCAAAATTCGGCCCTTGTATCTCACCACCGAATTAACATGCTTCGAATCTGGCTCGCCGGGAAGTTTCCATGAATTCAACAACTGAAGTTTGTGATCAAATTCACAGACCTCATTTTGGTGTGTAAATGCAACCAGCAGCCGCTGGCTATCTACATCCCAGTAAACATCATGTATGTCCGAAAATGAATTATGCAAAGGTTCTTTGGTCTGCTTGCCATCTGCAAAACAAACCACGCAGTTTGAATCATCGTTTTGCACGCCCCAGATTATTCGGTCTTGCGACACGGTCAACCCAGTCACGCTGTCAGAAGATAGTCGAACAACCGTAGCGCCGTCGCTGTAAAATACGCCCCCGTTATTAGGGCTACTCACTATTAAAGGATCAAAAACAATATCACTAGACAATCGACGTATTCTCCATTTCGATATTCGCATTCAGATCGGCTATACCATCACTATGTCGCCCACGATTTCGAACCGTGAAAACGATTGAGTTAAGGCGACGGTCAAGTGCGACAAACTCGGTAGTTTCCATATCAATCCGAGACGCACCAAACCCGACAAAATAGGTCCCTGGGGTAAGGTTACACTCAATGCTAAATCTCACATTCACAATTTCTTTGTCTGCAATATTCTGAGCCGTGCCTCGTTGGTAAAAAGTGTTCATCGCGTAAGCAAGCACACCACTCTCCGTATTTATAGTAATGCCGAACACAACATCTTCAAGTGGCTCACCAAAGACATATTTAACATCAAAAAAAACGTGCTCTCCGAAAGACGCTTTGGGGACAGAGTTTTGTACACCACAATAGTCAAAATCAGATACTTGGCAACCACCAACACCTAATCGAGTTTCATCAGGGTTATATCCAGTGCGCGAACCAAATCGATCTATGGCGTCCAACAACAGCCCATCTTCCGACACAGCAGAGTTATTACCAAAAATGATTTTCAAATAGGCATCCACTGCTTTGTTTGAATCACCATCAAACACAACACGACCATGATCGATTACAATCGACCTATCGCACATGCTGATTAACGTATCTGTCGAATGGGTAACGAGCAAGAGTGTTCCGCCACTCTCTTGGTACTCAGCCAATTTCTTTCGGCATTTCGCTTGAAAGAAAACATCACCAACCGACAGCGCTTCGTCTACTACCAAGATGTCCGGCGCCAGAAATATCGAGATACTGAATGCCAGTCGCATAAACATTCCCGAAGAATAGGTTTTTACGGGCTCTGAAATGTAGTCTCCTATCTGGGCAAACTCTAGGATTTCATCCAAAAAATCATCTACTTTTGATTTCGGATAGCCCAGTACGGTTGCGTAAAGATAGATATTTTCATAGCCGGTAAACTCAGGGTTAAATCCGGCGCCCAATTCTAGGAGCGCTGCTATTTTGCCATTAACGCGAACCTTGCCCTCGCTTAGACTGGTTGTGCCGCAGAGAATTTGTAAAAGCGTCGATTTCCCTGCTCCGTTGCCGCCTATTATCCCGACAGTTTCACCTCTGCGCACAGAGAGAGAAACGTCTTCCAGAGCAATATGCTCCCGATAAAACTTGAATTTCGATCTGACGAAGCTCTGCAAGAGCCTGTGATGGGGCCTGGCATAAACCTGGTACCGCTTCGTCACATTCTCTAACGAGATTACGACTCCCATTTTAGCTCCACCGCACTATATGACATCAGCAAAACCTTTCCTGGTTCGCTGAAACAATACAAACGAACACCAAGCGAAAAACAACGACACTCCGTAACTAAAACCCATGCTCCAAAAATCTAAGGGTTCATTTTGAATCAACACCGAACGTGCTTCCTCAACAAGAGGAGTCAGTGGGTTCGCTAGCAAAAGCCACCTTAGGTCATCTGGGATCGCAGTGATTGGATAGAAAATAGGGGCTACGAACAACAACATCATACTCATAGCTCCTGTGATTTGGCTAATATCTCGTAGATAAACGCCAAGGGCGCTAAATGTCCATAGGAACCCTAAAGACCATAGGCAGAGGGGGGGAAGAATGGCAAGAAAATACAGGGCATTAATCCCGAGTGTACCGCCAGTAAGGAGGTACACAAATAGCCATACCGAAAGTGCCATAACCAATTGAAAGAGTCCGCCGAAAAGGCTGACCCAGGCAAGTAATTCGAGAGGGAAGACTACTTTTTTTACATAGGTTGCGTTGCTAAGTACCAGCGACGGTGCTCGAGTAAGGCATTCTGAGAGCAATCCATGCATGGATAACCCTAGAAAAAGTACCACCGCAAAAGACAGCTGATCGGAGTCGGCACCGCTCTTCCAACTCGCCTTAAAAACGTAGCCAAACACAAAAGTATAGATTGCTAGAAACAGTATCGAGTTCAGCACAGCCCAAGACACGCCCAGAACTGAGCCCTTGTATCGAGACTGCACCTCACGTTTGGCCATCTGAAGAATCAGATTCCGATTTCTTATTGGGCTTATAACAAAAAACCACGGATTGACTGGATGAGATGCTTGTGGATCGAAAAATTGCACGTTGGTGAAAAACCTGACTCAAACGGTGCAGAATACTAACAAAAATTTACCGGAAATGAGAGAACAAATCCCCATGTCAGAAGAACATTCGGGTAAAATATCGTGTTTTGCAAGGTACATCCTCAAATGAATGAAGAGCTGAAAAGAGTCGCACTCGTAACAGGCGCCACAGGCCAAGATGGCGCCTACTTATGTGAGTTACTTTTAGAAAAAGGCTACAAGGTATATGGCACTTACCGTCGAACAAGTTCTGTAGACTTCTGGCGTCTTGCATCCTTGGGTGTCGAAGACCACCCGTCCCTTGAATTAGTCGAGTTTGACCTTAGAGATCTGGGCAATATAGTGCGGTTATTGGAGCGCATCCAACCGATTGAGGTTTACAACCTTGCCGCGCAGAGCTTTGTTGGCGTCTCCTTCGAACAGCCTATTTTGACCGCAGAGGTCACCGCCCTGGGGGCAGCAAATCTCTTAGAAGCGATCCGAATCGTCAACCCTCAGATCAAATTCTATCAAGCTTCAACCTCAGAAATGTTTGGCTTAGTGCAAGAGGTTCCTCAGAAAGAATCTACACCGTTTTACCCACGAAGCCCCTATGGGGTAGCCAAACTATACGCACATTGGATGACCATCAATTATCGAGAGTCGTACGATATGTTCGCTACCAGTGGAATATTGTTTAACCATGAATCTCCACTACGCGGAAAAGAATTTGTCACACGAAAGGTTACTGATGCTGTTGCTAGAATATCCCTTGGCAAACAGAGCTGTTTGGACCTAGGCAACCTTGATTCAAAGCGGGACTGGGGTTTTGCAAAGGAGTATGTAGACGGCATGTATCGAATGCTGCAAGCAGAAGAACCAGACACTTTCGTTCTTGCAACCAATAAAACCGTTAGCATTAGAGACTTCGTAAGTATGGCTTTCTCCTCTGCTGGCATTGAGCTTGAATTTAAAGGACAAGACGAGGGCGAAATTGGTGTTGTTAGGTCGGTGGAAGCCGCCGCTGATGCAAGCTCTCCTAAGGTAGGTGACAAAGTAGTTCAAGTGAATCCGGTTTTTTACCGACCCGCCGAAGTAGATCTACTAATTGGCGACTATTCTAAAGCAGAAGAAAAGCTGGGCTGGAAACCAACTACAACACTCGAAGAACTTTGCAGCCTAATGGTAAATGCAGATATCAAATTACAAATACGCGAGAATTAAAATTAGAATACTAGTCACTGGAATAGAAGGCTTTACAGGGCGCAACCTAAAGATGCTCCTCGACGAAAAAAAAATCGAGCACGCCGGGACCTGCATGAGTACAGAGAGTACAGATGCTCATTTACAGCAGCTCGATCTGTTGGACAAAAGTCAAGCGCACGAAGTTTTTAGGAACTTTAAACCCTCTCATGTTATCCATCTGGCGGGGGTTTCAAATGTTGCACACGCATCTATAGATGAGATGTTTCAAGTGAATGTAATAGGCACTTTGAACATCCTAGAGGCTGCGAAGGATTGTCAGACTGTAGAGACTGTTTTGGTTGCAAGCACTGCCAATCTGTACGGGAAATCAAGCCTATCAACGCCGAATGAGCTCACACCCACTATACCGTCAAATGAATACGGGATAAGTAAGTCCGCAATGGAAATGATTGCAGAACTATATAAATCCCACTTTCAAATTATCATTACCAGACCATTTAACTACACCGGCGTAGGCCAAAGCCCTTCATTCCTGGTACCAAAGATTGTTGACCACTTTCACCGCCGCGCTACGAGCCTATCAGTGGGTAATATAAACGTTGAAAGAGAGTTTAATGACGTCAGAGATATTGTTGAAATATATCTTAGACTGCTAGAGTCAAAATTTGACACATCTCCTTTTGTTGTGAATATTGGGAGCGGGAGGGGACACACTCTCCTGTCTATAGTCGAGAAGCTTTCGGGATTAACTAACCACAGACTAGAGTTGAAAATAGATCCTAAATTCGTTAGACCTAACGAAATCCCTCGTTTGGTTGGAGACACAAGTCGCCTCTTTCATCACCTACAAGGAAATCCTTTTAAACAGAGTATCGATAGTACGCTAGAGTGGATGCTCAACAACGCCTAGTAGGCTACTTTTAGAGTCCGGCAAGATGGGTCTTCTGGGGAAATTCTTGGACTGTAGGAACTGTTAGCAAATGGCCCCCACCTATCGATGAACAACAGTCTTTCGTCGGTCCTTTGTGAATGTGAAATTTTTCCAGCACCACCCTCCAGCTCCTGAGAAATAGAGACCGATTCTAAATGCGTCATTATGACTCTGGGTTCAAATATAATTTCCGCGCCGATCTCGCGGGCTCTGAGACACAAATCCACATCTTGCCATCCAGTAGCAAGACTCTCGTCGAAGCCACCCAGTTCTTGAAAGAGCTCTCTGGATGTCAGCAAAACTGCACCAGTCAATGCCCATACACGACTTGGAAATATAAGATCGTAATTATAGCTATCTATTGGAAACGACCCTCCTCTATATCTATGTTCCACGTTGCCACCTTTCGTCACGCCGAGCCCCCCGTGCTGGACAGTTCCATCGGGGTACAAAAGTAACGGCCCAACAATCGCTCGTTTTTCTCGAAGAAAACCGACTAACAGTTGATCGAGCCAATCGTCTTCTGCCGGGATTACGTCATCATTAAAAAAAACCAAATTCTTAGACTTGCTTGCTTCTGCTGCTATATTTGACTGTTTTGAGAAGTTGAAATTCTCGTTGTAATAAATGATAGATATTTTTTCCAGCTTGCCCAGCCGCTCCAACAGAGCAAGCGAATATGGATTGTCAGTCTGATTGGAGACAATGATGATTTCTGCAACCTGGTCATGCTCATGCATAACAGGCAGTGTGTGCGCTAGTATTCGAGCGGCGTTTTTCGTTGAGACGATAACGGTTACAGTGCTGTCTTTGACCAATTTACCTTTCCCAACCAAAGGCTTAAAAAACGAAGCTTTTTCAACCATCGAGCTAGGCTTACCGGTCGCCTTTATCAGTGGCAACGCAACGTGTTCGGAAGTTAAGGACCTATTAAGGCCTCTAAGAATTTCAATCGGCGGTATCTTATCAACATGTCTCGCGAGCTTTGACCGAAGAACAAATCTTCCATTTAGGAAAACATCTATTATTACATTCAAATACTTGATCAAAGATCACTACATCCGACTCGGACTGAGAAACATGGGTCAATAAACTAGGATGAATGACATCCCCAATTCCAACAAAGCAAATCCAATTATATCTATCCAAATCTTGTTTCTGGAGTATTTTTGCATCCAGCACGATCTCAATTTCTTCCATGTGACTGACACACGGTCTTAAAAAAACACCAACATCAGCCTTACCTGTCTCTAGTCGATCTATACTCTGCCTAGTGAGATAGCCAAGTCGATAAAGACCTTCATCATCTTCGAGCGAGCTAGGTACATCGACAATAATAGCTACAGATTCACTCGGTTCTCGGCCAAGAAAATTTAACTTGTCTTCAAATTTTTGCCATTCATCACAGGTCATCCCCCAATCTTTCTCCAACCGAAAAGTCTGGCTGTCAGGATCAGATTCTGTGGGTGAAGGGCTGTCCATTATCTACTCTACCGATACGACCGATTCATTTACTAACTCCAAAATTTCGATGCTTTCTACGCACAACCCAAGAGAGGCGCTTTCTGACAATTCAATCTCTAGATCAACAACATTATCCTCAACCTCAAGCAACACGGAGACTTGTTTGTTTTTCTCACTGTAATTTGTTCGAGCCAACAGGGGTGCACCACCAGCACGTACTTCCATTAGAACAGACTGATGAAGATTAGATTTACCAAATTTGATCACCATCTCGTATCGGCCTTTAAGCAACTCACGGGGGCTAGTGACAATATGAAAAGCGCCTTGTTCAGAGGAAACAAACCCGTCATCCGTGTGCTCACCGACTAAGATGGCAAAGGGACTCAGAAGGTCGTGTGGAAACTCAATCTCCATGGTAAAAATTGACTTCAGCAGCCACAAGTAGCGCTCACCACGTCTCCACAAGCGCTTTGGCTGTAACTTACAATCTTCGACTAGGTACATTAGCTCATCAGCAGATTCTGCCCACGATGATAGCCTTACACCGGCACTAGGTAGTGCAGAAACGTTCTTAATGTTTAGCACCCATTGCTCCAGGTCCAGACAAAGACTAGACGATTCGCTAGAAAAATACGTTGCGTTATCACCAGCGACCTCTCGAAATACAGGAATATCCCGAACAAAGAGTGGCAAACCAAAACTGCTTGCCTCCACAATCGGCAAACCGAAACCTTCATTGAATGAAGCTGCAATCAAGCCAGACGCCTTCTGATAAGCTTCAGCCAATATTGAATCAGATGCTTCTCTAATCCAAAATAGTTTGCTGTCTAAATACTTACCTCGCTCAATCAGTTCCATCAAGTCTTCACAGAGCCATCCCTCTTTACCTATAATCAATAATGAAAATTCACCACCTCTTTCCCAAAATTCTTCCATCGCAAGCAGCACTTCAAAGTAGCCTTTTCTCGGCTCTATGGTTCCTACCATAAGAAGATAATTCTCACACGGCAGCAACGAATTTGACGTCAAATCGCCAGCCTTGGAATCAAACTCGAAGCCAAGTCTAAAACTGTATAGAGGCAGTGCGTCAATCCTGGTGGAAAGTTGATCCAACACCTCACCAACTTCTAAAACAACCGTATCGGAAATACAGAATAGTGCATCGGCTAGTTCTGAAATTTTTTCATAGTGCCATCGAAAAAAACCAAATAATTCAGAATTAAACCATTCTGGGTGATTACACGGCAAGACATCGTAGACGACAAAATAGAGCCTTGTGCCGCCTTCTTTGGCGTACCGCAGAGTCTCTCTCGCTTGCACATCAACCTGTAGATCCAAGTCGAGACCCAAAAAAACATCTCTAGCACCAAAAGCTACTGTTCCATGCTTTTCTACTTCTAAGGAGCCCTGACAAGTTTCCTTCACAAAGTCTGTTGCGTAAGCATAGCGACCTTCTGACCTCACAACTGGAAGAATCTCAAAGTTTTCCCTTTCGGTGGACATGAAATCTTCAACAATGCTTTTTACGACCCTTTGAATACCCGTGCTCTTTTTGTAAGCAGCTAACTCAGTAATATCAATGTAGATTCTGCTTTTTCTCGAAATTGAGATATTCCAGGATATAGACTCAGCAAGATTCAGTAAGTCCGAGTCGGAAAATTCAGATTCCTTGACATTTTTTTTGATTAGCTGAGGGACACCTAATTGAGGAACACGTCCACTCGCCGCTTTGGCAGATTGCTTTTTTGATTTAAGTTGAGCTAAATGCCTTAATATTGCGCTTGCAGTGATTGACCATGAAAATTCCGCCTGCTGTTTTGCAGCATGTTCCACAAGATTTAGCCTCTCCTCCTCATCCGCCATAAACCGAACTATACAATCTGCAATCGAGTCAATACTCGAGGGATCAAACAACGCGTCCTGTCTGCCGACAACCTCAGGCATACTTGAGCAGTTTGAAGCAATCGCAGGTGCACCACACCTCATTGCTTCAAGTATTGGAAGCCCAAAACCTTCATGCAACGACGGTAGTACATGTAATGAACTAGCATTGTGTAGCACTACTAATTCACGATCACTTATGTACCCAGTAAACACAACATCATGTGGCCTAAGACCCGCCGCGTCTGCTATTGCCCTAAGATGATTTGTATCCTCAGGAGAAACACCGCCACTAAGAACCAATTGAAAGCTCTGACTAGTATTTCGTTTGCGCGAAAGTGCGTAGCCTTTCAGCAAGTTTGCAACATTTTTTCGCGGATCGTTAACCGAGATCACACCGTTATACATGATGTATCGCTGGTTAATACCAAATCTGGATAGCGTCTCGTCAAAACGTGAAGAGTGTTTAATCACCCGGAAATTATCGGAGGTATCAGACGAAACATTGATAACTGAGTTTGCGTCATACCCTAAGAATTCGATCACCTCCATTCTAGATGACTCAGATATTGCAAAAAGCGCATCAGCTCTCATCAGGCTCTTCAACTTCAGTTCATACCACTTTCGAATCAAACCATCAGGCAAGTACCTGCTTGGATCCTTCAGCGGTATTAGGTCATAGGAGGTTGCAGAAACTAGATAATCTCGAGAATCGGTCGACACAGCAACACACGCTTCATCAGTAGCACCTTCAAAAAGGCTTGTGATGTGCACAGCATCAGGTTCGAGTCTGCGAATAAAGTCTTCCCTAATTACCTCGGATACTTCAGCTCTCCAAATATTCGCTGGATCCGCCCGTGAGATTAGAGGTAATGGTCGCCAAACATGTATCTTCTCCAAAGGCAAAACTTGCCTAATTTCCGACAGCAAAGAAGGTATAGACTCACGAAGCCCATGATTTAGCAGCACATGGATATCTACTCCATGATCAGGTGCAAGCGCAATCAATTCCTTCATTAGTGACAATGAATATCGCCCAATACCCCGATGGCGAGATGCAGTTTGTGCACCCTGCATATCAACAATCAGCTTCATACTCTTAGCTCAGACTTCAAATCTTCTAATATTCGTAAAATTTCTTGTGGACAGAGGGGATGGTCTTCATTTCCCTTTTTAACCACACTTGGGCTTGGCGCTGTATTCTTGAAAACCCGCAAACCCTTTTTTATCGGGTTAACTACAGTAACCGTCACAATTCCTTTTATCGATCTCTCAAAAAATGTGACCGATAGCTTAGCAAGCCGAATTGGAGCAGATATCTTCCAGCTGGTACTTGAGTATAAAGCAAGGATTTGTGTATTTCGTTGATCTAGCTCTTGCTTATAATGCGAGCTTTCTAACGCTATTCTCTCGATTTCTCTTTGTAAATCGATATCTTGTTGTATGATGTTTTTAGCCGATACGAGCTGGGTTTCGGTGCTTCCCAACCTGTCCCATGCTCCAGAAAGCAAGCCAATGAGCATTTCATTACTGTTACAGAGAGCTTCGATTTCGTTTGCATGCTTTTCACTAAGCAGAACCATGTAGTCCATTTCTTGAGCTAATCGAGCAAGACTAGATTCGACAGTTAAATAGAGTTGTTTAGGCTCATCGGATGAATCATCCAACAAATCCGCTACTATAGCGTCAACCAGCTTGGAAAGCCGAACTAACTCCAACTTAGGGTCCACTTCTCTCTGCCTTTCTGTATTTCTAATACGCCAGCTTCAATTGTAATGGGCCTAACTATTCAATGCGAGAGAATTAAATTTGGAGAGTTGGTATCCTTCCGCTCGTATCTAGAGTGGAACTAAAACATTGATTAAATTTAGTAATGCGGTTGGCTATTTTGTAGTTGTGATCTCAACCTTGCTTATTTTAATCGGCTTTTTACACTTCGATTTCACCCTAATGAACCTTCCGATGGCCTATCGTGGGGACGAACTAGAGTGGATTTCCTACATTCAAGATAGGCTAACCAGGCAACCTTACCTGCAACTTTACGCTCCCTTCCAAATTGAAGTAGCAACCTCTTTTTGGAGCAGCCTGGGTCATGCAGTCACAATGCCTTTCTGGTTAATGATAATTAGTTTGACCAGTGTTTTCGTAGACGACCCGGTTTTTGCCACTAACCTATACTGGATGCTCACATACCCACTCACAAGTTTGTCGATGGCGCTCCTCCTACGACATGTTGGGTGTAGTTGGACGTGCTCATTAGCATTTTCCATCATCTACGCGTTTCTGCCCTTCCACCAGGTGCGAGCCACTAACCATCTACTGGAATCCTCCTATTATGTAGTGCCTATTTACACATTGCTCTTACTCAATGCTGCTACAAAAACACCAGTTTTTGCGAAACCCCTTGGGACATACACAGTTGTGGCCGCCCTTTTTCTCACAGTAATTGCCCCGACATCCCAATATTACACATTCATATTTCTAGTACTTCTAACATTCATCAGTGCTTTTGGGGCTTATCAAAACCGGTCCCTCAAGAACCTACTAAGTGCACTCATCATCATATTTATGGCGTCGATCAGCCTACTAAAAGGCGATCTTACCCCCGAGACAGACGCCCAGTTGCACATTGAGAAAACTGCGCGAACAGGGCAATCAATATCCACTTACGGTGATGTGGAGCGCTTTGGACTCAAGATTGTTCAGGTCATCCTGCCGATTGCAGGCCATAAATGGGAAACAGCAAACCGGCTTAGAGCCCACTACGACCAGCACAATCCTCTAATTAATGAGAACTCAACTGCCAATATCGGACTCATACTCTCCTTGGGCTTTCTCGGCCTGCTAACGATCTCCGTCGGCCGCGTATCCACTTCACGCGAAACCTCCACGTTGGCTGCGTTAACAGTAGCCACAGTACTTTTCGCAACCATAGGCGGGTTTAGCTCACTCATGTCACTGATAGCCAGTGCACTTGCTCCTCATTCACCCTTATCTGAAGCGAGAGCTTTTAACCGAACCAGCGTTTTCCTAGCGTGCTTTGCGTGTTTGTTCCTAGGAAAACTAATTACAGATTTGCCCCTTCAGAAACTCAAAAAATTCGTGCTCTGCAGCTTTATTCTCACAATCGCCTTGTACGACATGATTCCACGAGGACTATCCATCAGTGATCAACAACGTGCTGCGATGGAAAGGTTTAGTTCAGACAAAACTTTTTTCACCAGCCTAGAGGCCCTTCTCGTCGAAAAGGGCGCTTCGGTTTTCCAGCTACCTCACGCAACGCATCATAGAACGATGGACTATCAAGAGTTCCTTATTCCGAAGCTCCATACAAAGAACATCGCTTGGAGTTTTGGCGGTGATGAAGGGAGTCAACAGAATCAACTTTCTGAATGTCTCGCTGGCTTATCCGGGTCAGCACAAGCTTTGGCAATCAAAAGTCTGGGGTTTTCAGGAATCCTCATCGACAAATTCAAAGACACAGCGACTATACCAATAAACATGGCGAGCCGACTAGAATTGGAGAGTGATCGCTATGCCTACTTGTCGCTCGATGAATACGACAACCAAGAAGTCAGTCAGTCGAGCGTCTGTAAACCATTGAATCAGGATGGACCATGGCAGCGTGAATTCTCATCTGCACACCCGAGCATTAATCTCATTGACAACCGAGAAACTATTCGACCCAAGATTTCCGAGTCTGGTATCATTCAATACGGCCCCTATATAGCGCTTCCAGCAGCACAATATCGTGTTACATGGCTTGGTGGCTTTTGTCTTGAATCCTCAGGCGTTGCTGAGGTAACTGCCGACAATGGAAATACTATTTTGTCCGCCGAAGAATTCAACTGTGAACCAACAGGAACCTTAGCGACCATTGAATTTACGTTAGACCGATTCACACAAAGCATTGAGTTTAGAACGCAAGCTACAGGTTCTGGTGACTTCATGGTCGACACCATTGTCTTGGAGAATATTGTATCAAGGAAATAAAGGAAATCAGATTGCTGTCTATAGTTATCCCGGTTTACAACGAAGAAGGTAGCCTTGCGACACTCGTCACTAGCATCAAGAAAACAATGGGTGACCTTGGCTCTGAGTTTGAGGTGATTTTTGTCAACGATGGATCTTCTGATCGATCTGCTGAAAAACTAAACGAAATCGCGAACGTAGATCAAAGATTCAAAGTTATTCACTTCGTCCGTAACTTCGGTCAGACATCAGCAATGATGGCAGGTATCGATCATTCAAAGGGTGACATCATTATCCCTATGGATGCAGACTTGCAGAATGATCCTGCCGACATACCACGATTGCTCGAAAAATTGGACGAAGGCTTTGACGTTTGTTCCGGTTGGAGAAGTGACCGTAAAGACGCAGCTATTAGCCGTAATCTACCGAGTAAAATCGCAAACAAAATCATTTCGTTCATTTCAGGCGTGCACCTCCACGACTATGGTTGCTCCCTAAAGGCTTATCGGCGTAAGGTTATCAAGGGCGTTAAACTTTACGGCGAGATGCACCGATTTATTCCAATCTATGCAAGTTGGATGGGAGGCAAGGTGACTGAGATCCCAGTCATTCATCATGCAAGAATTCATGGCGAATCAAAGTACGGTATCAACAGAACCTTTAAGGTCATCGTAGACCTTATTTTCATTCGGTTTATGGCGAAAAATTTTGAAAAACCAATTCATTTTTTTGGCGGATTCGGACTTCTAAACCTCTCACTTTCTGGCATTACTTTTATTTGGATGCTGGCCCTGAAAATATTCTGGGGAACCGCTTTCTCTATCACGCCTCTACCAATGCTTATCGTACTTTTTTTCCTGGTAGGCATTCAGTCAATCTTCTTTGGCTTGCTCGCCGAGATCCAAATGCGAACATATTATGAGTCTCAAGATAAAAGTGCCTATCAAATAGAAGACACTCAAAACCTAGAGCAATAATATGTGTGGGATAGCTGGCTTCATCGGTGAAGGCAATCGTCAGATCTTAGAACGCATGTCTAGTGCATTAATTCACCGGGGCCCAGACGAGCACGGTTTATATACCGACGAACCAAATGGCGTTCATTTAGCACATCAACGCCTGTCGGTAATTGATTTGTCATCTGGCCAGCAACCGATGGAAACGACAGATGGCTCTCATGTCATTGTCTACAATGGAGAAGTTTACAACCACGCCGAACTACGCCAACAGCTTCAATCGAAAGGCCACAAATTCCGTAGCGACCACTCAGATACAGAGGTCTTGCTTCATGGCTACCGAGAATGGGGAGAAGACTTGCCTCAGAAACTCAACGGCATGTGGGCGTTTGCCATCTGGGATAAAAAGCAGCGAAAGCTCTTCTGCAGTCGTGACCGCTTTGGTAAAAAGCCGCTGTACTACTATTACAACGGACACTCCTTTGTGTTCGCTTCAGAACTGCACGCTCTCACTTCTCACCCTATTGTTCCTAATACAGTCTCCCAACTTGCACTGAAAAAATACTACGCCTACGGCTTTATTCCATCGCCGCAAACTATCTACCAAAACATTTATAAACTTTCCCCGGGACACAATCTAGTACTCGAGGGTGGCAATACAAGAGTGAATGAATATTGGCGCTACATCGCCGAACCCAGACAACTTGGAACTGGTGATGATGAGTTGCATTGGGCCGAGGAAGTACGCGAAAAATTGACTGATGCAGTCCGAAGAAGGCTGATTTCAGACGTTCCTCTGGGTGTATTTCTTTCTGGTGGCGTTGACTCTTCTGCCATTGCAGCTATCGCAAGTACCATGACAACGGATCTAAAAACCTTCTCCATTGGATTTAATGAAGCCAGCTTTGACGAGTCTGACAAGGCGCGGTTAATTGCAGACCTCTTCAAAACCGAACATTACACAGAAAAGGTCGACATTAATGCAGCAAAAGATCGGTATTCTCAGATTCTCGCTGGCCTCGATGAGCCAATGGGTGACAGTTCAATTCTACCAACCTATTTGTTGAGTGAATTGACCCGCAAGAAAGTAGTTGTAGCTCTTGGTGGTGACGGCGCAGACGAATTGTTTGCTGGTTACGCGCCATTCAAAGCGTTGGGCCCCGCTAACCTATATAGCAAACTGATCCCAAAACCGGTTCACTCTGCGTTAAGACATATGGCAGAAATGATACCCACCTTTCATAACTATATGAGTCTCGACTTCAAAATCAAACGGACTATGAGAGGCTTGAGTCACCCTAAGAACCTGTGGAATCCGATTTGGCTTGGTCCGCTAGACCCTGATGAAATAGCCGACTTATTTCAAACTTCAATCGATCCTGAAGAAATCTACAGTGAGGCGATTAGGGTATGGGATGAGTGTGAACAAGAAAATTTAGTTGATAAGACAATCGCGTATTATACGAGGCTCTACCTTCCTGACAATATTCTCGTAAAGGTCGACAGAGCAAGTATGCAACATTCACTAGAAGCACGAAGTCCTTTTCTGGATATCGATTTCGTAGACTGTGTACGCACCATTCCCGCAGAATACAAATACAAAAACGGGACCACTAAGTACATTCTAAAAAAGGCGTTAGAGCCACTATTGCCAAAATCAATCCTGTATCAATCCAAGCAAGGCTTTGCGTTACCGATTGGGTCATGGTTCAAGTCCGGCGGACTGCCCTATCAGCCGGAAAACAAATTCGAAAAAGACCGGTTCAGTAAACATCAATCCGGCTCACAAGATAACAGGTTATTTCTCTGGAATAGTCTATTGCTCAAAGAGCGGGGAATGTCAGTTCACCAATGAAGCGCTATCTACTGTTGAACTACGAGTACCCGCCAATTGGCGCGGGGGCCGCAAACGCTACCTACCATATGGCACGCGAAATAGTTCGATTAGGCCATTCTTGCACCGTCTTAACTTCGTCCTATAACGGTCTTAAAGGTCTGTCCCTCGAAGAAGGAATCGAGGTTCACAGAGTTCCGGCAATAAGGAAATCGAGCAGCCGGTCTAACCTCCTGGAGATGATGAGCTACCTGCTTTCAGCAGCAGTGTCTCTTAAACGGGTGCTCAATCAACAACCGATCACAGGCTCTATCATTTTCTTTGGATTCCCATGCGGGCCACTAGGCTTAATATTAAAAGCAATCTTCAAAATCCCGTATGTGATTTCGCTACGTGGCGGGGATGTACCGGGCACAGAGCCGAGTCTATATTGGATCTACAAGCTACTCGCACCAATTCGGCGTCTTGTATATCGCAATTCCCTGTCGGTGGTGGCTAACTCAAATGGTCTTGCAGGACTCTCAACTCTGTCAGATCCCTACCCCGTTGACATCATTCGGAACGGAGTTGATGTAGACTTCTTTTACCCAAGAGCCTCCCGCCACGACGACATTCTCAAGATACTATTCGTCGGCCGACTACACTCGCAGAAAAACGTCGATTTTTTGATTCAAGCGTTCTCAGAATTCCAAAAACTCTCACCCAATGCCAGACTATCAATCGTTGGACAAGGGCCAGAGCAACAGAACCTCGAGAATTTTGTAAAAGAGAACCGGCTCTCAGGTGTAGAATTTTTGGGCTGGCGAAGCAAGGAGCAATTAAGAGAACTCTACTGCAGTGCCGATTGCCTTGTTAACCCGTCAAGTTATGAGGGCATGCCCAACGTACTACTGGAAGCCATGGCTTGCGGCCTAACCGTTGTCGCATCAGATTCTACTGGGAACAATGAAGTCATCGATTCAGGGCGTACCGGACTGCTATTCCCGTTGCTCGATAAAGACGCACTTGTCTCTATTTGGAAATCATTGGAATCCGACCCCAAGACGGGACAAGATCTCTCGACAAACGCACGCCAGGAAATGGTCACGCACTATTCTTGGACAACTGTTGCTACTCAGTACTTGGAATATTTTGATGACTGATACCGATCTATATGATGATACCTGGGAAGCTTGGGCAGATATGAAAACCTGGGGGCCAGCCAGCCGGTGGCTTCGTTATCTAATACGAAGAAGCTTAACGCACATAGAACCGGATACCTTGAGTTCCATTCTTGACGTTGGCTGCGGCGAAGGCACGAATACGCAGATGTTGGCTGAGATCCATCCGAAATGCACCGTCAATGGTATCGACTTCTCTAAAACTGCAATCCGGCTTGCTCAGGACCTACACGATAACTCGAATTTGGGTTTCAGTGTCGATATCGAATCAGCCTCTTTAAACAATCACTACGACCTGATTACTTGCTTCGAGGTTTTAGAGCACGTGGAAGACTGGCAAAACTTGCTCAATAAGATGGCAGATGCTTCCAACCGGTTTGTACTGCTGTCCTTCCCAACGGGACGCATGCGACCATTCGAGAAGAATGTTGGTCATCTTAGAAATTTCCAAAAGGGAGAAGTCGAACACTTCATGGAGTCCCGAGGTTTCAAGCGTAAATCCATCAGCTATGCTGGATTCCCATTCTATTCACCCTTTTATCGTGAACTCTGCAATTTGACTGATGCTGCAAGTAGCAGTTTTACTCAAGGTAAATATACTTATAAACAGAAGATCGTCAGCCAGATAATCTATCTGTCGTTCCTTTGCTCAACCAGAGACCGGTTTGGAGATCAATTTGTCGGACTATTTGAGAAAGCATAAATCACTGCTCTTTAAAGCCGCAATATCTTCGAGCCTACTACTCATACTGATTGCATTCATCGACCTATCAGCCGTAGTCGAGCGAATAGTCAAATTAGATAGCTTGTTCCTTCTGCTAGCCCTGCTTATCTATCTAGTTTCGCAGTTCATTGCATGTTTCAAATGGTTTCTTCTAAACAAGGATATTCCTTACACAACCTGTTTACGGTTTATTTTTGTGGGTAACTACTATTCAATGATTCTGCCCGGTCAGGTGTCAGGCGAGATCGCCAAGGCGTGGCGCCTAGGCCGGGGTAAACGTAACGCTGAACTAATCGCCGCCTCAGTATTTATCGACCGACTAACGGGCCTTATTGGATTGCTAATATTGGCAACAATAGGTGTGGCGAATAGTGACCAACCCAATCTTTCGATGATTGAAGGGCCACTTATGTTTGCCGTTGCTATACTGTGCCTTTCGCTCTTTATCGTCGCTATTCCTAAGGTAAAACTAATTGGCCTCAGAACACTGAAGATAATCATGTCCTCGGTCCGTATTCTAGAAATGCAATATCCAAAAGCAGAAAGGCTTATCGACTTTTTACATCAGTATGCGAGAACTCCAGATAAGTTGCTTATAAGCGTCTGTCTGGGAATAGTATTTCAGCTTATATTAGTAGCTCTGACCCTTTCTCTTGCCCGTGCTCTAGCAATCGATGTTGCATTTTTCGACATTTGTTGGATATTAGGCGCCGTTTCGATCTTAATATTCCTGCCGATTACCGTGTCGGGAATCGGGGTTCGCGAAGCAGGTTTCATAGGCATGATGGGAATTGTTGGCATCACCTCTGAATCTGCTTTTTCACTCTCTCTATTGCTTTTCAGTTTACAGATTCTAGGCGCCATCACTGGGGGCCTACTA
>JBLHWY010000085.1:0-27818 GCA_047629195.1 Candidatus Azotimanducaceae bacterium | reverse complement strand
CTCGGCGCTATTCTTTACCCGCCTCGCATCGACAAAAAACTTTCCAGCGCCAATCTAAAGGTCCGCCTTTTTGATCCCGCAAAATTAATCCCCCCTTCCCTTCATATCAACATGCGCAATCACCGCAAACTGTTGGTAGTTGACCAAGAAATGGCTTTTACCGGCGGACAAAACATCAGCGATAGGCACTTGGCTAAACTGCCCGATAATAAAGAAAAGGCGCTGGATCTCCATTTTAGTTTTACAGGTATAACCGCTGTCGAGTTAGAAAAAACTTTTCTCAAGGATTGGGAAAGTTGCAGCTCGCATTCCAGCGAGCCACTTTCACTCTCAATATCAAAAGCAAAACCAACACCCAAACCAAAGCCAATCCCAAAATATAGAAATCATGAAGGATCGGTAGCATGGACTCGGGTAATACTGGATGGGCCGAACGAAAACCTAGACCGGCTTAACGAATTACTTGTCGGCATGTTCGCTCTAGCGAAACAAAGAATTTGGATAATGACACCCTATTTTCTGCCTGCGCATGACCTAGTAGGAGCAATGATTGGCGCTAAACATCGCGGAGTAGATGTCAAAATAATATTACCAGCTCGAACCAATCTACATATCACACACTGGGCAACACAGCACAGTTTGCAACATATTCACGCACGAGGATTAACAGTTTTCCTGCAGCCGGCCCCCTTTGTTCACACCAAAGCAATTGTTATCGATGACAGCTACGCCTTAGTGGGCTCTGCTAATCTTGATCCAAGAAGCTTGCGCCTTAACTTCGAGCTTGGCGTTGAAATTTTTAGCAAAGAGTTTAATGATGAACTTAGTCATTATTTTAAAAGCAAGCTGGCTAAATGCGAGAAACTAAATCCAGAGTCCCTTCAGAATCAGCCACTAGCTAGACGAATTCGCAACGCGGTGGCCTGGTTATTCACCCCCTACTTATAATTCGATGATCCAAAAAACAGTAGCATTGACGTAGATCAAGTGTCATTGTAAGAAACAGCGCTTCAATAGAAATACGGACGGACATAAGAGTTAGTCTTTAACGGTTTCAAGAATAAAAACGGAGGTAGCACTATGAGGTATAAAAACATACTTGTTGCAATAGACCTTTCCAGCGATACCAAGTCTGTCGTAGATAATGCTTTACGTTTGGCCGGCAATGACCCGAGCAAACTAAATTTAATTCATGTAGTCGAACCCGTGGCTGGCGCATATAGCATGGACATATATGCATTAAATATCGGCGAGCTTCAGCAAGAGGCTATCGCGTTCGCGCAGCAGCGGATCAAAGCACTAGGAGAAAAACTAGGCATAGCCCCTGAGCGAACTCATACCTTGCTAGGATCGGCAGCATCTGAGATCCGCTCTCTTGCAAGTGAGATCAACGCCGATGCAATAGTAATAGGCAGTCACGGTCACAGCGGCTGGAAGATTCTACTCGGCTCAACTGCAATTAAAGTTCTACACGGGGCTACTTGTGATGTTTTGACTGTTTACGTAGGTGACGACTCAGATTAGCCATCGGCTAATCTGAGTCTATTTTAAAGCAGGAATTGATTGAGTGCGGGCATATGATCTGGTTTGATAATAAACACATCGCACTCTAACTCATCCAGTAGCCTCTCTGCGGTGCTGCCGATCATAATCCTGTCGATTCTAGAACGAGAAATCGCTCCCATCACCACCGCGCTAGCACCAATCGATTCGCTAAGTTTAGGCAAGCCTAAGGCTACCGGCTCATTGTCACAGTGACAAACTTCTTCTTTAATCTCATACTCCTGTGCTAGCGCCAAAAGCGCTTGCTCTGAGCGACCTGAATCCGCATCCAATGGATACAACCCCCCCAGCGGTGGCTTCCACGATGAGTTGTATAAGTGCATATCACCGCCGCAAATCGCTGCCAGAGCAACTGTGCTTGAAATTAGTTTTTGGTCCAAATTAGAAGGCTTGTCATGGCGATGTTCAGGATCAATCGCCGCTATAAATGTCGGCTTACGGCTCCATGGTAAATCTTTAACTAGCAGTAATGGAATCGGGCAATAACGCACTAACTCCCAGTCTTCATTCGACAGAAAGTGGCGGGCCAATTTACTGTGTTTGCGGGTAGTCTTAATCAATAGGGAAGCATCCAGCATCTTCGCCCTAGACAAAACGCCCTTGTGCGGAGGATTCTCCCACGCGGTTGACACGCTAACAGTTAATCCTTGCTCCCGCAGTGGAGCCGCCATTGCTTCCAACTCTGCTAGCCGGTGCTCACCGTGCTGGTAACGAAGCTCTTTTGCCTGCAACGGGTCATAGAAATAGCCATCTTCTAAAAAGGAGTTAAAGTCCGACACAATTAGTTCCAATTCACAATCAGCAAACTTGGCGAGCATCACCGCCTTATCTAATGCAGGCTGATTTGGCTCATCAGCCTCAATCACTATTAATATTCGAGTTAAGTCCATCATTGCTAGGGCCTCGGTTAGCCATTGAAAGGAAACCTCACTGTAGCGCAGAGGCACGTCTGACCGTTTAATCTAGATCAAGACCCTATCAATTATCACTGGCAAAGAAATCTCTCTTCAATATTAGGGAATTAGTATTAAGCAATTATATCAGTGGCTTAATACTGAATTGAATATTGTATTAAAATAGTAACTCAATTTGTGCAAAGAGAAGATAAGTGGCACAATTTAAGAAAAATTATAAGCCATTAAGGAGAGTCAATTGACCTCAAGTAACTCGTCAGATTCACTGAATCCAGTCAAAGGCAGCATCATCCCACTGCATATCAGTGATTCTGTACAGAAGGAATGTCCACATAACGCTCGAATATCCTGCGCCAGTTGCAGGCTAAATGAGCTTTGCCTGCCGATCGCGTTAAATAAAACCGAGATTCATCAGCTTGATGAAATCGTTGAGCGAAACCGTCCATATAAGAAAGGCGACCATATATACCGTCAAAGCGACGAATTTAAGTCTGTGTATGCTGTTCGCTCAGGCAGCTTCAAATCTTACATGTTAAGCGGAAACGGACAAAGACGAGTCACCGGCTTTTACTTACCAGGCGAAATTATTGGCATGGATGGGATATCCAGTAAGCATTACGCAAATTCCACTCAATCTCTTGAGCATTCTTCTCTCTGTGAAATCCCCTTCTCTCAGCTAGAGAGACTGAGTCATCAGCTGCCAAACTTACAACATCATTTTTTCGCAATCATGGGAAATGAAATAGCCAAGGATCAGCAAATACATACGCTTCTCAGTAGTTATTCTGCTGAAGAACGAACTGCCTCATTCTTACTCGGGCTGTCTGCCCGATACGCCCGCATTTCTTTATCGCCAGTTAGATTTTTGTTACCGATGACTCGAGGGGACATAGGCGAATATTTAGGATTAACGGTTGAGACTGTGAGTAGGGTTTTTACCGGCTTACAAAAAAAGGATTTGATCTTGGTAAATAATAGAGAAATAGAAATACTGGATATTGAGGCGCTAATAGGTGTTGTTGGGACTCACTAAAGTCGAATTAGAAGTGATTAGTCCATAACTTCTTCGATTCCTGAACCTCGCCGTCACATCTCTACTGCCGGCAAGTAACCGCATAAAATAAAAACCAAGAAATCGGTAGTTAATATTATAAAGATCAAACATTTTACCAATGCAAAAACCCCTGAGAGACTATATGCAGTATTGGTTTCCTTGCAAGCGCAGATTGCTCCGCACCGCAATTTCACTATCTTTACTCCCAATTTCAAGTTCTAGCTTTGCACAAGATGCTATAGAAGAGGTCGTCGTAACCGGTTCTTTCATTCGACGCTCAAAAGGCTTCACTCAAGCTTCTTCCTTACTTCCGCTAACAGCTGTGGATTTGGAGGCTCAGGGCACAATGAATATGGGTGAGGTTATCCAGAACCTAGCCTTTGTGAACGGCGCCGCTTCATCTACAACCAATTCGATACAAGGCACAAATTCGCTTGAGCCCAATATAGATCTGCGCGGACTAGGCGCCAGCTCAACCCTTACACTGATGGATAGTAAGCGAGTTGCTAATGAAAACGTTATGGGGCTCCTTCCGCAAATAGCCATACAACGACTGGATATCGTTGCTGATGGTGCCGCACTATCTCGGGAAATCTAAAGATAACTAGCCAATCTGGTCAGTACATTACTGCCCTAAACATCTTTGAGGATCTCGCAGGAGGAATAATATTAGTCTTAGACAGAGAGTCTGGCGTCTATATCTGGACGAGGGCCTCACCTTCCCGAATGTTGATGACTGATGGGTATACTTTGTGAATTTGTCTTACAAGGGGAAATGCGTACCCCCTCCCTAAGCCATTGTTATGACAATTAGGGTATCGACGCGTTAATTACTTCGCAGCGGCTACTTTTTGTAGTGCAGCCATTCTGACGATGGTGCATATACAACTCCTCTTGTTGTCGGGTGATTTTTCGACCTGGCACTTCACTCTCCATCTGGAAAATAAGGTACTGGTTGTTGCACCTAACCGGCCAAGATAGTTGTCGTCAAACCGGACATCCTAATTGTCACCGAACAATCGAATCTATTGAATCACTACACATCTGTTTGGCAGTGGGAGCGAGGGCCAATGAGGATTTACCGAACAGTTGAAGGCCCATGTCGCTATGAACGGTTAATGACGCTGAAACTGCCAGCTAGGCAATAACAAGTCCGCACATATGGTTGCGAACAATTCGATATTGAGATTGCTTGTACATTTGCGGGCGGCGAATTCTTTAATGCCCTCTGGACACTCCAAAATGCTCTTTTCTGATCTGGCTCAACCGAATACGACACATATTAGATAAAACAAAAAGAATAAGAGCATCTATTCGAACATCTCTTTGAAGATATTGTCGCAAAGCAAATCAGCAGCAGAGCGCTACCTGACCTTAGTTAAATCGCTCATGGAAGGAATAGCTTGCTTTCGGCAACGGGCCCTCGGCGGATTCAAGCTCAGATGTGATAAAGTCTTCCGCCATAGGCGATAGCTTTGAATAGAGGTTAACTGTCAGATTTCGCGCATTTAGACCCGGCCAACCACTGGGCAACAGGTCGATTGGAAGGTCACGGTCTTTCAATAGTATTCTTCGATACTCGTGAATCAATAGTATGCGGAGCAAAAAGCATACTTCCGGATCAAGCTTGATTTTCTTTATTATCGCATCCAGCACCGGGCGAAAAATCACAAGGAAACGCTTGTACCTTCCCTCCAACTCTGCGATGCCCCATTTTTCCTGAGCCAGCGCCTTAAGCGCCATACGGGAGTGGAATTCATGAGCCTCAGCGTGAAGGATAACAACATCATTCATCACACTTGTTTCATCCATAATTTCATCTAGCGACTGATTGTCAAAACGGTGATGTGCGAACAGGTCATGCCCTAATTGGCCAAATCCTTGCCATAGCAGTTTCTTGCGCAATTCATCTTTCTTTTCTGCCGGCACGGAACTCAAAACCAGCAAGGTCCAGCGGTTATCCCACTCCTGTTGCTCTGTCTGGTAGATGCGGCGAGCCACACGTTCAAACTGGCTCTTACCAGAATCAGTAAAGCTATAGTAGCTCCTGCGGGCAATCTTCCGTACGGACAGCCAACGATCATTCACCAGGCGAAACACGGAGGTACGAACCAAGCGCTCGTTAATACCCAGAGGAGCCAGCGCCCGGATAAGACTTCCAAGCCAAATACTCCCGCCATGCTGGGACACGGAGTCTCCAAACACTGTAACAATGATTGATGTGCCGCTAAGTGATTGTTCCTTGTTGATTTCAGTCAACACTCTGGTCAATACATTCCTTTGTATCATCGGTTCGCACCCCTTTCAGCAATAGATTCTTCCCCCCAAGCACCTCAAGCAGACGTTGACCGAGACGACCATCGATTTTAAACGAAATGGCCGTCGACATCGAATCTATTTCTGATCGAAATCTAGCGCCTCACGAGAGATTAGCGGATGAGCCTGACATGTCAACACGACGTCCGGGTTCTACCGCGTTTTTACGGACACTTTAGAATAGCCTTGTGATAGGCAAAAGGAGTGTTTATGTCGAAGAGTAGGAAGTTCAGCCCCGAGTTCAAACAAGGTGCCACCGAGCAGGTTCGCCGGCTAGGTGCCAATCTGCTGTCCCGCCGGAAGCGGGAGACAAAGACCAGCAAGCCGTTGGTGGTAACGGCAAACCCAGCGACGATGAGTCAGCTACCGCCAATGCAATCTGGCTAAAAACCCCACTTCCGGACGCCAGCGGGATTAGAATATGGGCTAATCGTTCCAGGCCTTGAAAGGTTCTTCAGTCACGTTCAAATACCCCTTCGCCGAAACAACTTTGATAAGCCTGTACTGTTTGTGTATTAAGGCACAAGAACGCCTTACCGACATGGAGACGTAGTGGAATAAAGACATCATGGCACACTGTCTTCGGCGAAAACTGCTGCTCCTCAAAACACCGTGCTAAACCCATGTTTTATTAGTCTAGCTGCTGCGCTAGGTGAATATACGGACGCGATTAAATTGAGACCCTATGACTGATCTGAATGGTTGGTTCAATATCAGTGAAATTTGAGATATCCCCCATCACCTTTTTTCCTACCTCCTTATATGCCCTCATAAATTCATCGATCGATGAGAAAAGCATATAGGCGATAGCAAGATATGGCGATGCGTTTTTACCCTGCTTACTGAGCGCTTCATCCATCTCAAGCCCCGACAAACCGAAAGGCCCGTAACAATCACGAACCAGAGGCAAATGCTGATCACGATAGTAATCAATATCAAATTTTACGTCGGTTGCATTAGGATACATAACGGCAACACAAATCATGGAACCTCCAGTGAACAAAAGCCGTGAGAATTTCGCAGCCAGTGAACTATCTCATTTTCAAAATTTCGTCAAAGCGACGATAACAGAAGCCAGTGCTACTTGATCCTTATAGATGAAAGCTCGAAATTGCGATTCAGAAAATCCAAATTATCGCAAACAAGCTCTACTATTCCACATGATATGCATTAGACCTGATCAAAATCGACGACCACATGATCGCTGACAGGATGGGATTGACAGGTCAGGATAAAACCATCTTTTACCTCCTGCGCCGTCAGGGAGTGATTAAGATCCATTTCAACCTCACCTTTCACCAAACGGGCCTTACAGGTGGCACAAACTCCTGCCTTACAGGAAAATGGCAAATCGGCCCCATAGCGCAGCGCACCGTCAAGGATGTTCTCCCCATCAGCAGTCAGATCAAAACGGATTGAACGGCCACCTACCTTCACATCAATTTCGCTAACCCGGCCAACCAACCGTTTGGCCCGCTCATGATGCTTTTCGATCGCAGCCTGCGCATCCTCGGGAGATGAGAAGAACAATTCATAGTGTATCTTGCTCTCAGCGATGCCGGAGTCCCGCAATCCTCTGGAAACTTCAGATATCATGGACTCGGGTCCGCATAGAAAAAAGTCATCCGTACTGGCGATATCAATCAATTTCGCCTTGTTCAGCTCTCCCCCCTTTTTGTTATCAAGACGGCCAAAAAGTACTTCCGCGTCCTGTTGCTCCCGGCTGAGAATGTTGAGCCAGTTCAAACGTGTCATATAACGGTTTTTCAGGAATCCTAGGTCTTCCTTAAACATGACAGTAGACGAATTTCGATTGCCGAACAAAATGGTAACGCGGCTCAGGGGTTCGCGCGACAATATGGATTTGACTATCGACAGTATGGGTGTAATTCCGCTGCCGGCGCAGATGCACATGTAGTTCTTAGCGTTGCCGGCGTCCAACGAGGTGTAAAACTCTCCACTCGGTGGCATGACCTCAATGGTGTCCTTTACTTTCGACTCGCTGTTGGCAAAATTTGAGAAGATACCACCCTCGATTCGCTTTATGCCTACCTGCAACTTTCCATCGTCGACTCCTGAGCATATAGAATAGGAGCGACGAATTTCTTCCCCGTCTATTACCGTTTTGAGAGTAAGATGTTGTCCTTGGACAAACCGAAATTTTTCTTTGAACTCTTCAGGAATATCAAAGGTGATACAGACGGCGCTGTCAGTCTCAGGCCTTATCTCAGAGACAGACAAAGGGTAAAATGTATTATTGCTCAATATTTTTGCCTTTCAGATGCATTTGAAATAATCAAAAGGTTCCAGACACTCGTTGCACTTGAATAATGCTTTACACGATGTTGACCCGAACTCACTGATTAGTGATGTGTCGCTTGACCCACATTGGGGACACTGCAGCTTTCTACCTGCAACTTGTTGAGGAGGGGCTATTCCGTATTCCCTAAGTCGCTCACGCCCTACCGGACTCATCCAATCAGTAGTCCAGGCCGGCGCCAGTCGGCTAATCACTTCCACATTCGGATAGGCTGCCTGTTCGAGAACACGATGGACATCCTGTTCGATTTCACGCAAAGCAGGACAACCTGAATAGGTAGGTGTAAGAACGACGGATACTTTTCCTCCCTCTTTGCGAACATCCTGTAAAATACCCAAATCCCAGATGGAAATAACAGGTATCTCCGGATCTTTGACCTGATCCAAGAGCGCCCAGATTGCCTTATTGCCGCTTGATTCCCGATGAGCGGAGCGCTCATTGAACTCAGCGGAAACGACGGGAATACTAGACATAGTTCCTCACCATTCCAGACCCGGATAAGCCCTTTGCAAAAACTGCATTTCTGCCAGCATATGTCCAAAGTGCTCTGTATGAATGCCTTTACGCCCTCCCGTTACCGACCAGTCAACGCCAGGTCTAGATAGGGTCGCTTCTTCCAATACAGCATCAACCTGCTTGTTCCAGCCTTCGCGCAACAAAACCCTGTCAACTGCAACGCCCTCTTTCATCAGCGCTACTTCTGAATCCGTGTTCATGAAAAGTTCATCAATATAGCCCCAAAGCTCGTCAATCCCTTTTTGAGTTCGCTCATGGCTTTCCTCGGTCCCATCTCCGAGTCGTACTACCCACTCGTGGCTACGCCGCAAATGATAGCGACTTTCCTTTATTGCTTTACCTGCAATGGCAGCAATCTCTGAATCCGCTGACTTCTGTAATTGCGTCATGTATTCGACGTTGAATACATCAATAAGGAACTGCCGCGTCATTGAAAATGCGAAATCACCAATCGGTAGCTCCATGATGAGCAGGTTACGATAATCACGAACATCTCTCATAAACGCAATGTCGTCAGCACTCTTCTTTTCGCCGTCCAGCTTGAATGCATATTCATAGAACATCTTGGCTCGGCCAACATAGTCCAGAGCAACATTGGTCAACGCCAGATCCTCCTCCAGATAGGGTGCATTCGAGCACCATTCGGAGAGTCGCTGACCCAGCACCATGGCATCGTCTGCCTGGGCGACCACAAAGTCGAAAAGTTCTTGTCTTGTATCGTTCATCACCGACTCCAGATGTATGATGTTGACCCTACAGGTCATTACATATTATTGACCGCTTCGGGCAACTTGTAATACGACGCATGTCGATAAGGCTTGTCGTCCATAGGATCATAAAAGCTCACTGCGTCCTCTTCCTGTGAAGCAACGATGTCGCTAGACTTCACAACCCATATACTCACACCTTCGCTCCTTCGGGTATAACAATCCCGTGCATATTCCAGCGCCTGCTCGTAATCCTTTGCGTGCAGGCTACCCACGTGTTTGTGGTCCAGACCACGATTGGAACGGATAAAGACTTCGAACAGAGGGAAATCACTTGTTGTCGCCATTCTAATTAATACCTCTCACTGAATATTTCAGGCAGCTTGTATTTTGCGTGCCTTCTGCTTCTCATCGTAGGCTACTACCGCCTCTCGCACCCATGCGCCATTGTCGTGAGCGCGGCAATGATGAGAAATTCGCTGGCGATTACACATTCCGTTGCCGCTGATAACCTTATAGAACTCATCCCAATCAATCTCGCCGAAATCATAATGACCGCGCTCTTCATTCCACTTCAAATCCGGATCAGGAATTTTCAGCCCTAGGCATTCTGCCTGCGGAACCGACTGATCAACAAATGCCTGACGCAGCTCGTCATTGCTTTTTCGCTTAATCTTCCACTTCATGGACTGAGCACTGTGTGCGGACTCAGCGTCATGGGGGCCAAACATCATTAACGAAGGCCACCACCAACGATTAAGCGCGTCCTGGGCCATTTGTTTTTGTTCCTTGCTGCCAAAAGCAAGCACCATCAGACTTTCATAACCTTGGCGCTGGTGAAAACTCTCTTCCTTACAGACCCTTACCATGGCCCGAGCGTAAGGACCATAAGAGGTGCGCTGTAGGGTAATCTGGTTCACGATTGCAGCGCCATCCACAAGCCAGCCAATCGCGCCGACATCGGCCCAGGTCAGGGAGGGATAGTTGAAAATCGACGCGTACTTTGCTTTCCCCTCGTGCAATGCTTGGACCATTTCTTCCCGACTTGCGCCCAGAGTTTCGGCGGCGCTGTAAATGTAGAGACCATGCCCGGCCTCATCCTGCACCTTGGCAAGCAATATAATTTTGCGACGCAGACTCGGTGCTCGGGTAATCCAGTTGCCTTCCGGCTGCATACCTATCACCTCAGAGTGGGCATGTTGCGACATTTGGCGAATCAAGTTCTTGCGGTAGGTATCAGGCATCCAGTCCTTGGGCTCAATTTTCTGCTCGTCATCGATTCGCTCCTGAAACACATTTTCCAGCTCAGCTTCGTTCATTCTGTAATCAGCCATCGGAGACACCTCTACTATTGCGCTTGGGCTTAATGATACATCAATTAGTTTTAATGTAAATCAGAGGTATCATATTTTATTTATACACGCTCGATACTAGTTGCTCTTCCCTGACCAACACCAATACACATGATACAACGGGCAAAACGACCACCTGTACGGTGTAACTGATAGGTGGCAGTATTCAGAAGCTGGCCCAACGGATGCCCTAACGCGATCCCACCGCCATTCGGGTTCACATGGGCGGCATCGTCCAGCAATCCGAGGTCCCGCATAACAGCTAGTCCTTGCGCAGCAAAGGCTTCATTTAATTCAATGACATCCATATCTGCCAGACTCAAACCGCTATAGCCAATACTTTGCGGTCCGCCGGCGCCGGACCAATGCCCATGATCCTCGACTCAACGCCGGCAGTGGCCATAGCAACCACCCGCGCTCTAGGTGTTAGGTCAAATTCTCTTGCCATCTCCTCTGATGCGAGCAATATTGCGCAGGCACCGTCGTTGACACCAGAGGCATTTCCCGTCGTCAAACTGCAATTCTCGCGAAACGGGGTCCCCAATCGGGACAGTGCTTCGAACGAGGCATCGCCCCTTATGTGTTCATCATGCTCGACTACTAAGTCTTCTTGTTTGCGCCGCGGAATATGCACAGGGACAATCTCTTCGGTGAAGATCCGACTGTTTCGTGCTGCAACCGCACGCTGCTGGCTGCGCAGCGCAAATTCGTCCGGAGACGAGACTTCCTGTCAATATCAAACTGTTCGGCAACGTTTTCTGCTGTTTCCGGCATAGAATCGATACCGTATTGCTTTTGCAAAACTTTATTGACGAATCGCCAACCAATCGTGGTGTCATAGACCTCCACATTGCGCCCAAACGCTGTATCCGACTTGCCTATGACAAAAGGCGCACGAGACATGGATTCGACACCTGCGGCGATGGCGAGTCCGATTACTCCCGCTTTAACAGCACGGCTGGCGCTGCCTACCGCATCCATCCCCGATCCGCATAAGCGGTTCAGCGTGCTTCCCGGTACCGATGTTGGCAACCCTGCAAGCAGGCTGCCCATCCTGGCCACATTGCGATAGTCCTCGCCAGCCTGATTGGCACAACAATAAAAAACATCATCAACCCTTGACCAACCAACTGGTGGGTTACGCTACATCAAGGCCTTGACGGGAATTGCGCCCAGGTCGTCGGCCCGCACAGCTGACAAGGCGCCACCGTAGCGACCGATAGGCGTGCGAACTGCATCGCAAATAAGTGCCAATCTCATATTCCTCATGATTTCTCCGGAATATCAGAACCTTCAATCCGCGTAGAGCGCCCTCTGAATTGGCCGGTCACGCGCTTGAGTTGATTAACTACAGTAACTATATGGTCTATTCACCCTTGAAAGCAGGTTTACGCTTCTCCAAAAAGGCGGCAACACCTTCTTGGTAATCCTCACTGTAACCAAGCGTGCGCATGGCAGCCTTCTCGTTCTCCAGCTGCTCGTGCAAAGATGAATTGTAGGACTCATTGATAAGCCGCTTAATGCCGGCCAAACCTCTGGTAGGTTGAGTCGCCAGATGTTCGCTCATTTTCATGGCTTCCTGCATTAACGCTTCATCATCAATGCACTGCCAAATCATGCCCCAAGCCTCGGCTTTCTCCGCCGACAATTTATCTCCCAGCAAAGCCAGCCCTTTCGCTCTGGGCACGCCAATCGCTCTGGGGAGATTCCAGCTACCACCAGAATCCGGAACCAGACCGATCTTGCAAAATACCTGAACAAAAATTGCTGAGCGGGCAGCCAGAACAATGTCGCAGGCTAGCGCGATACTAGCGCCCGCCCCGGCAGCCACACCGTTTACCGCGCAAACCACCGGCTTTTCCAGCGTCATTATTCCGCGAATAAACGGGTTGTAGTATTTCTCTACGGACTCCCCCAAATCAGGGTGCTCATCACTCACCTTGACAGCACTATCATTTAAATCCTGCCCGGCACAGAAGCCACGCCCTTCGCCCGTAATAAGGAGGCAACGAACATTGGTATTACCACGCACATCCTTCATGGCTTGCTTAACTTCTTCGTGCATCTCAGCTGTAAAACTGTTGAGAGATTTTGGCCGGTTCAAGGTGAGTGTTGCGACACCGTTTTTAACGTCGTACTTAATATTTTTGTAATCCATAATACTTTCCTTCCTATTATTATTTTTCATCACACGTGAACGGAGAGGATCTGTATATTAGAGCTCGCCGATACCAATTTACATTTAAGGAATCCAGTTCATACCTTGTTACGCTATTGAAGATCTGATGCCTGTGGTATCGCCTACCGCTTTCATCCACCCCACTGCTGTTTTGATAGGCGATGTCAGTGTTGGCGACAACTGTTACGTTGGTCCCAACGCAGTATCGCGCGGCGACTTCGGGAGAATAATCATGGAAGCCGGCTCGAAACTGCAGGACACTTGCGTGGTCCATAGCTTTCCCGAAAAGGATTACGTCATTGAAGCGGACGGGCACATCGGTCATGGTGCAGTTCTCCACGGCTGCCGTATTGGTCGAAACTCGCTTATAGGCATGAATGCCGTAATCATGGACGAAGCCATAATCGGGCCAGAACCCATTGTTGCAGCGACAGCCTTTATCAAAGCCAAGTTTGAATGCCATTCCAGAAGCCTCGTGCTGGGCAACCCGGGGACCGTCAAACGATTACTTACGGAGGATGAAATAAACTGGAAAACCCCTGGCTCTCGTGAATACCAGGAACTCACCCAACGCTCGCTGACCTCTCCGCGAGAGGCTGAACCATTGTCCAGCCCCAGCCAAATCGCCCTCGCTTCACACAAGGTCAGCACGAACCCTGATGCTCAGCATCAACCGTCTTTGCGCACTACCAGCGTCAGGATATCGTAGTCCGCGCACAACTTACCGTTCTGGTTGGTGACCTGAACATCCCAGACAACCACACCAGTTGCTACGTCTTGCTCGGCGCGCTTTTCTTTGGCAGTTTTTTGTTTTACTGTCAATTTCACCTGGATCGTGTCGCCGATACCCACGGGCTCAATGAAGCGCAATTTTTCTAAACCATAGTTGGCTAGAACAGGACCAGGAGAGGGCTCAACAAACATGCCCGCTGCTGCAGAGATCACGAAGTAGCCATGCGCTACACGCTTACCAAAAAGAGAGTCCCGCGCGGCAATTTCGTCAAAATGGGCATAAAAGTGATCACCGCTCAGGCAACCAAAATTAACAATGTCCGCTTCAGTGACAGTGCGCCGATGAGTAGTGAGACTCTCACCGATCAAGAGATCTTCGAAGTGCTTTCTGAAGGGGTGGATATCCGTGCTGAACGTATTGGCACCGGGGATATATTCCCGAGCGATGTTCATCAGCATTGTGGGAGAGCCCTGTACCGATGTGCGCTGCATATAGTGCTTGACCGCGCGCACGCCACCTAGCTCCTCTCCTCCACCAGCCCTGCCCGGGCCGCCGTGAACAAGCTGAGGCAAGGGTGATCCGTGTCCGGTAGATGTGGCTGCGCAGTCCCGATTAAGAACAAGTATTCTGCCATGATAGGGTGCAAAGCCTAGCACCAGCTCCTGTGCTTCGTGCACATCATGAGTTACCACGGAGCTCACCAAACTGCCCAATCCAAGACTGGCAATCTGCACCGCTTCACTTATGGATTCATAAGGCATGATCGTCGCAACCGGACCAAAGGCCTCAATCGCATGCGCGGGCGATGACGCGTCCAACGGATCTTCACACAATAGAAGGGTGGGCGGATAAAATGCATCTTTACTTACTCCCTCACCCATCACTTCAAAATCGTCACGCCCACCATATAGCAGCTCGCAACGCTCCAACAAAGCTTCAACGCTGCGCTGCACATCATTTTTTTGCGAAGCCGTGATTAAAGGCCCCATCTTGACGCCTTCGACCAGAGGGTCCCCCATTACTACCTTAGCGAGCCGCTCCTTCAGGCCATCAGTGACGGCCTGTACTTTCGATTTGGGCACCAGAACTCGGCGGATGGCAGTGCACTTCTGCCCTGCCTTGACGGTCATCTCTCTGACCACTTCCTTAATGAACAAATCGAACTCAGGATCTGAGACCTCAACCGACTCACCCAGCACGCAACAATTGAGCGAATCCGCCTCCATGTTGAAAGGGATACTTTTTTCAACAATATTAGGATCGTTTCGTAACATTTTGCCTGTGGTTGCGGAGCCTGTAAAACTTACCACATCCTGTCCGGTAAGGTGATCAAACAAATCCCCCGTACGGCCACAAATGAGCTGTAGCGCCCCACCGGGCAACAGCCCTGACGCTACAATTTCCTCGACCATCATTGCCGTTAGATACGCAGAATCAGTTGCCGGTTTGACGACCACTGGAACCCCTGCAATCAGGCTGGGAGCAATTTTTTCCAGCATTCCCCAGCAGGGAAAATTGAAAGCATTGATATGAACTGATACGCCTTGTTTAGAGACCAAAATATGCCGCGCAGTAAAACTGCCGTCAGCGGACAAACGCTCGGGGCCACCTTCGACAATAAATTTTTCATCACCAAAATCACGCAGAGCCATGCTGGAGTAGCTGAACAAGGTGCCAATCCCTCCGTCAATATCAACGGCATTATCGCGCTTGGTCGCTCCGCTCCACGCAGAGATCTTGTAGAGCTGATCCTTTTTACTAGTTAGGTGTTTAGCTAGCTGTTTCAGCAACCCGGCCCTCTCATGAACGGTCATATCGCGCAACGCAGGCCCCCCAACCTCGCGACCATAAGCCAGCACACGCGAGAAATCGATACCTTCACTGGAAACTTTGGCGACAAGCTCACCAGTCACAGCATGGCGCACATCTTTGCCATCGCCTTGCCCTTCAAACCATTCTCCATAAACGTAACTCTTCGTTTTCATTCGACTTCTCCAGTATTTTTTTCAGCACATTACATACAGGTGGAATTATAAAAACTGAACTAATGATACGCAATGAATGATTAAAGTCAATTTTATGTATTATATTAGCTGAAATCTTGCTGATCTAAAAAAGTACAGGGTCACCGCGGACTAACAGTACTGAAACCATCGAAAATATCCTGAGGAAAAATAACTCATAAATAAAACTGCCACCGGTTTAGATCCGATTAATAATACCGGCATGCGGCAGCCGGTCCCCTTCACAAGCCGGCTTAGATATTGGAGTTAAGCCGGCACACTCTCAGAAGCTAGAATGCAAGGGAGACTGTTTAGACCGATGGAAGAACGCAGCCAAAACGCTCAGCGCCCTGCAACAAGGAGTTTCACTGATTTCAGTTGTATGGCATTGACCTAATTAGGTGGGGTATCTTGTTGCTTAAGCAGCACGACGATCACAACAAAAGAAGGAAATACGCCATGACCAAGCCTACATTGAAGAGTGTTTGCGAAGCATTAGTGGGGAGTGATCCATGGCACCAACCGATACGAAATTACCGCCATAGATGGTTGACATGTGTCGCAAAAGTCTGCGAAGCTTCAGCGCATAATTGCCGCTCTTGGCAAATTTAATAGCTTGAAGAAGGATTAACAGGATGAGTTTGGTTATGGGCCGTTGGGCTCGGCGGTTTAAACTGTTTTCCCCAGCGCGTGACCGCCAGCGTGGCAGCCCACGGCACTGTATCATGGCAAGCTTAATGAATGCTAAAAGGGCGAGCGACCAACCTATTTACGTAACGACTGGACCAACTCTAGGGGAAAGTCACCGCCGAGCAGGCATGTAGTCATGCACTGATACTGTGTCAGGCGTGTTAATCGAGATGAGGCAATAATATGAATAATAAACAGACTTCACAGCCGGAAGTGATTGAGCAAGAGAGTGAAAAAATAAATTTGAGGAAGCTCTGGGCGTACGTCGGCCCAGGTATGTTGATGGCCGGCGCGGCCGTCGGTACCTCTCATATTGTTCAGTCAACCCGGGCCGGTACTGATTTTGGCTTCCAACTGTTAGTGCTTGTCCTGCTGATCAATTTGTTGAAATACCCATTCTTTGAGTACGGCCATCGTTACGCAATAGCGACAGGTGAGAATTTGCTCGATGGCTATAAACGTATGGGAAAAGGATTCCTTTATCTGTTTTTGGGTCTGGCGGTCGTTTCCGCCGTGGCTTCCACTGCAGCGGTAACATTCCTCACGGTTGCAATTCTGCAGCATTTTATCGGCGCCATGGTGCCACAGACCGTCTGGGCCGCAGCCGTCATGGCGGTTTGTGTACTCCTTTTGAAAGGTGGTCAGTATCGACTACTTGACCGGGCTATAAAACCGATAATGGCCGTGCTAGCTGTGGCGACCTTGATAGCACTTATGGGAGCAATCTTTAGCGAACCGATGCAGGCGCCGAATTTTGTTGCGCCGACTCCATGGACACTTGGCTCTCTTGCTTTTTTGGTGGCACTGATGGGCTGGATGCCGGCGCCGATCGAAGTGTCTGTTTTCCAATCCCTTTGGGTGCAGGCCAAAGGAGCCTCTCGCGGTACCAAAATTACAAAACAAGAAGGTCGTGTAGATTTCAACGTCGGGTATGGCCTCAGTACCTTGCTTGCAGTGGCCTTTCTCAGCCTTGGCGCATTGGGCTTGTATGGCACGGGAGTCAGCTTGCCTGACTCGAGCGGCGGCTTTGTCACTCAATTTGTCGATGTATATGTGCAATTGCTTGGCAGTTGGGCTGGGCCGTTAATTGCAGTGGCCGCACTTGCAACAATGTTCTCTACAACGATTACTGTCATTGACGGTTACTCTCGGTCACTGACAGTGGGGGTGGAGCTAGCGGGTTCTCGTACGCAAAAGTTGTCTTGGCTCTATCTCGGCTGGATGGCTTTCATCTGCCTGAGTGCGTTGGTGATCATCATGTTGTTTGCGCAATCGCTTACAGGATTGATAGATATAGTGACAATCATGGCGTTCCTGTCTGCCCCTATCTACGGATACCTCAATTTCCGGTTAATCATGTCAGATCACACTCCCGACAACATGAAACCGGGAAGGTTCATGTACCTGCTCAGCTGGGCCGGTATGATATTTTTCGTTCTGGTCGGTTTAACATTCATCACGGTTCGCTTGATACTCTGATCGCATCCCCAAAAAAAATGCCCGATCATTTCCATATGATCGGGCATTTTACATACAAGACGTCAGTAACTACTGCCCCCACTGCTCCATAGTTCGTACAAAATGTGCTAAGAAAAGATTGGTTTGGTAGGCATCTAGGGCGCGATGGTCAATGCTGAGAGACACATAACACATCGGCTTGATTTTCAATTCGTCTTCACCATTAATCGTTTCGACAACTACCCGCTTTTCGAGCTTGCCGACACCCAGTATTGCTACCTGTGGTTGGTTGATGATGATCGGCGCGGCAAATAAGCTGCCGCTGGTTCCGTGGTTGGAGATTGTGAACGTTCCATTGCGCATATCTGCCGGAGCCAGGTTACCGGATCTGGCTTTCTCAGTCTGTTTCTGGAGAGACTCTGCGATCTTGAACAGGGACATATCCTGTGCCTGCTGGATTACCGGGACAATCAGCCCTTTGTTCCCTAGCGCTGTACCGACACCAATATTCACGTCCTCAATAATTTCTAGATAATCATCATGATAACGCGCATTGACCTCTGGAACTTCCTGTATAGCGGCGACCGAAGCCGCAAGAAAATAGGCGGTGAATGTCAGATTGATCCCCTGTTCGGCGTACTCCTTTTTATGCCATCGCCGGTGCTCAATCACATTGCTCATATTCATCTCAAAAACACTGGTTACGTGGGGAGATGTTTCAAGCAGACTATTTACCATGTGCCGAGCAATGGCCTTGCGCATGCTGGTGTGCGGAACTTTACGACTTCGAAGCTCCGAGCGTGCGGATAGTTTCTTCTCGGATGTGGATGGTTGTGGCTGCAACTCCAGAAAATGCAGGACGTCATCACGCGTAACCCGTCCGCCTCGCCCTGATCCCGATAAATTGTCTAGGTCGAGGTTGTGCTCCCGGACTAGGCGCCTTACAGCAGGACCAACCAGATTGCATTTCGCTGTTCCTGCTTCGAGAGACGCACCGGAAGAGCTCTGCTGCGGGGCCTCCGGTGATGCGGCTGACACGGAGTTACTTGCGGTGGGCGATGCCTGTGGCCGAGTGGCTGAGGCGCTGCCCGAGGCGTCTGTCTGTATTCGCCCAAGTACGAACTCTGGAGTGATTTCCTGATCCTGTACCGCCATCATTTCGACCAGTATCCCGTCAGCTGGAGCAGGTACTTCCATGGCAACCTTGTCGGTCTCCAATTCAAGCAATGGGTCGCCAGCCTTAACGAAAGCACCCAGTTCGATCAGCCATTGTGAAAAGCGAGCAGCTGTGCCCTCAATCTGGTCGCTTTCAATGGTCACGTCGACGAGGCCAGAATTGTTTTGTGCACTCAAGTTTTCCATTGCTATCCCCTCTATTCTTATATTGTTATGAGGTCGTTGATTTTCGACGCAATGGTTTCAATTGACGGCAATGCGGCATTCAGGAGGTTAATATTGTGCGGACTGGGAATGTCCGGCATCGTAATGCGGGTTACCGGAGCATCAAGATCGAAGAATGCTTCGTGAGCCAGGACTGCGGCGATTTCTGCGCCAAATCCGGCAGTGCGGTTATCCTCATGGACAATCAGGCAGCGCCCAGTTTTCTTCACAGATTCAAGAATACAGTCCTTGTCCCAAGGCTGTAGAGTTCTCAAATCAATCAACTCTATGTGGCCGGGTTTGCTGACGTCGGATTTCAGGTCGTGCTCGCGCTCGTATTCCTTGATAGCCGCTTCGCACCGGGCGACCATAGCGCCCCAACTTACAATCGTCAGTTTAGAGCCTTCATAGAGTGTCTTGGCCTTTCCAAATGGCACGATAAAATCATCGCCGGGATAGGGCCGTCGTGCCCACGTGTCGTCTAGTAGAGTACGGTGTTCGAAAAAGATGGTGGGGTTGTTGTCTCGGAGTGCAAAGCGCAGCAGTCCGACCGCATCCTCAGCGTTAGATGGCATAGCAACTTGCCAGCCAACCTTATGTACCCACTCAACCTCGTCGCTCATCGAGTGCCACGGATCGCCGCGCCGGGCAAAGCCGCCAGGGATACGGACTACCATCGGCGCAGCGAATTGGTTGGCGGTACGCCACCGCATGATACCGGTATCGGAAATTTGTTCGGCGGCGGGCTCCGCGTACTTGCGGAATTGAATTTCCGGTACTGGCAAGAGACCCGAAAGTGCAAGTCCAACGGATCGGCCAATGATGCCCTCCTCGGACAGACTAGTATCAAAGACGCGACGGCCGCCGTACTTTTCATGAAGCCCCAGAGTGGCACCGTGAACACCTCCTTTGGGCCCCACGTCCTGCCCGAAGACCATCATCCGGGGGTTTATGGACAATTCACGATCGAGAGTAGTCCGGATCGCAGTGAGCATGTTAAGCCGGGGCCCGGTGGGTGACGGAGTTTCGGTACCAAGGCTCATCTCATGCCCGTCTGCTGCAAGCCCTCCGCGTAGTTGAGTCTCCGGCTTTCCATCCGGTCCAGCTTCAGCGAACGTATACCGCGTGAGACGCGCTATATCAGGCTCCGGGCGCTGCTTTGCCCGCTCTACCGCTGAGCGAACCTCATCATAGACGTCAGTTTCCAGTTTGTTCCACTCGATTTTGCTGATGATTTTCCTGTCAGCGAGGAATTTACGTAATTTCGGCAAGGGGTCACGTGCCTGTTCGGCCGCGACCAGCTTCTCGGGTTTGTACATCTGAGTGTCCTGGAAAGTGTGTCCGCACAGACGTGGTACTTTCAATCGCAGCAGGCATGGGCCTTCGCCAGATCGGACATGCTGTACCGCCTCGCTTATCAACTGCGGGGTCACTTCGGGATCTGTGCCGTCACCGTCCAGGATTTTCAAGTTGCGGTATGAGGCGAGATTAGCGACCTGATCCCCACCAGGTGTTTGCACGGTTTGCGGCACGGATATTCCGTAGCCATTGTCCTCAATGAAAAACAGGTGGGGGAGCCGGTTGGTTGTGGAAATGTTAAGTGCAGCCCAGAATCCATTTGTGGACATCGATGAGTCGCCGCCCATGGACACACCGATTGCACCTCGATAGCTCTCGTCACCCAGTTCGTCATAATGGTACCGGATTGATTGCGCCCAGCCGGAAATCGACGAGTACTGTGCGCCTACACCACCACACATGGGAAACAGCATGGCACCATCTCTTTCTGGGTTGGGATAATTGCAGACCACTCCGATATCACGTCCATCGCTGTAACCACCGGCCTTTGCCATGCAAGGAGCAATCGCGTCTTCTAGTTCCAGTCCAAGCGTTAGTACAAACGGTCGCGATCGATAATAGCCAGTGGCAGCATCATGCGGATGAGTAAGCAGAGACCCGAGTGCAATCTGTGCAAGGTCGTGGCCGCGTGCGGAAAATTGGTTGAACACAAGTTTGGCTGGAACCAACTCGGTTTCTTCGATGTGGTCGATGGCACGTGACTGGAGCAGAATTCGGGCGATTCGATGCCAGTCGAATTCAGGATGTGTTACAGAATATAACCGCAAGTTCTTAGTGACTGTATTCATTGTTGGCCTCGTTGACGGCTTTATTGCATTTCCGGATGCAAATCTGGCATCGGTCATTTTCACCAGTACAGTATTGTTTCTGAGCATGTAAGCCTTCAATACCGAAGGCTGCTGAGCCGAGGTAAAAACGGACAATTGGGCGGAAAAAGCGTAAACTTATCTTTACACCAGTAGTGCTTTTAAAGGAGCGTACATGCGAGTTGAAGTTATTTGTAAAAACAGGTTGGGAATACTTCACAGCATTATGGGCATACTCGTGGAGTTTCGGATAAATCTGGCCAAAGGTGAGGTGGGGGGTGATGATGGCAATGCGATCTACTTCTATGCTCCCGGCATGCTGAAGATTCAGTATGCCAGCATAAAACCTATGATTGAAAAGCTGCCTGGCGTTCGCCGGGTGCGATTAATTTCCCTAATGCCCAGCGAACGTCGGCACAGCGAACTAAAAACATTACTGAGCGCCCTGGATCATCCGGTGCTGTCGATAAACACAAAAGGCAGTATCATTGCGGCGAACCGGGCAGCAGCCAGAGCATTCGGCCAGCGTGTGGATGAAGTCCCCGGGTTATCTCTGCAGACACACGTCCAAAACATTGACTTAATGCCGATGATTGAACGGCACAATGCACGTTTTCGCGCATTGCCCCTTATCATAAACGGTAAGACCTGGTTAGCAGATATCACCCCCGTCTATGCCAATGACATCATTACGCACAATCCTGAAGCGTCTCTGGCCGGCGCCGTCATTACGCTAAAAGAAATGTTACTCGTGGAACAAGACGTATCTGCAAACGGAGAGCTATTAACTGAAGGATTCGGAGCACTCTACCCCCATGGGAAGGCCATGGATGTCTTGGTAAAGCAAGCCAAACAATTTGCTAGACTCAACGTTCCGTTATGGATCAGTGGTGAGGCAGGAGTCGGCAAGGAGCGATTGGCAAGAGCCTGCCATTTGGTTGGCGATCAAGCTGCACAACCGTTTCGCAAAATTTACTGTACTGGTGTCGGTGACATAGAACTTTTAGAGAACCTGAACCGAATTACCCTTGATAATCCAGACACCACGGGCACCCTATATCTGACCGATATTCACCGCTTGGGGGTCGAGGCTCAGGTGCGCTTGGCACAATTCAATGATGAGTGGGAGGCCTCGAACAGATCTCTCAAATTGATGGTTTCGGTGCAAGAGGGAGCGCAGGACCGGTTAGTACCTGAGCTTCGACATGCTCTCGGTGCTTATCGATTGCTGGTACCGTCGCTAAGGGAGCGCCATGATGGTTGGGGTGCGTGTGTCCGGGATGTACTGGACATGGCTTGCAAGCATACGGGCAAACCTATGCCAAACTTGGATGACTCTGCGCATAAGGCCTTGCGCGAATATCACTGGCCAGGGAATCTACGTGAACTAGAGACGATCCTATTACAAACTGTAGTTCTCGCAAAATCCAGAACGGTTTCCCGTGCGGACCTGAAGCTGCCTGAAGCCAAGCGACTGGATGGCGCGTTACATTTGACTTTGAATCTGGGAGCCATCGAATTGGGTTATAGGGAATATAGGGAGTATGTAGATAGAAAACTCCTGGGAGTTTTATATCGAGACTATCCCAGTGCGAGACTGTTAGGGCGCCGCTTGGGTTTGTCCCATACCGCGGTCGCTAACCGCTTACGAAAGTTGGGTATACGTGACAGTTAGCAGAAGGTTGATCAAGCGTTCTGACTCCTTGATTTTCATAACTGCTTAGCTCTCTTGCGGGAAATTCTACAATGACGAAATTCACTCACTATTGGAATTCCACGAGTTCAGCGGGACACGCTTGTTCATTCTTTAAAAGCGTGCATGCACAGTTTTTACCTAATAGCGCGAATGCACACAATTAAAATGTTATGTTCACTTAGTAGAGTTCTAGCAATAACGATAAGAAATAATACTAATTAAACCCGAGAATATTATGCGACAACTATCGCTATTTACTGTAGTCCTCCTGTTAAGTTCATCAGGACCTGTGATCTCGCAGGAATCCGAACATATTTCCAGCCGCGCCAATCCCCTCGTAGCAATACACGAAGCTCGCCAATCCATCTTTGGGCTTTACGCTCCAGCCAATCGAACTGCAATTGGCAATCTTTGGGATCTTCCGCAAAAATTACCGTCGGAGCTAGCCAAAGAAACTCTTGGTTTCAACAATAGTGACTTTGTCTTCACCGGAAGCATGGAGTCCTCACTAGAACAAAGGCTTCCGGCTTGGATCGATTATGTGGAATCAATGATCGAGGCAGGCGCAACTATCCGCACGCATCCTATTATAGTCAAAACCCCTAAGATTGCCGATGACTACGAAGCAGCAACGCAGAACATCGCACTGCAACTCGATACTGGCGCTGCTGGGATTATGTTTGTGACAGTCGAGAGCGCAGAAGAGGTAGAACACGGACTTCGGGCAATGCGTTATAAGTCGAACGGTGGGCTAAGGCCTGATGAATCAGTTGGGGATGCTCCTGCGTATTGGGGAATGTCCGACGAGGAATACAAAGATAAAGCCGATTTGTGGCCTGCTAACCCAGATGGTGAATTAATTAACTGGACAGTCGTGGAAAGTGCCAAAGGGCTAGAGAATGTTCGGGAAATTGCTGCTGTTGATGGGATCAGTGTGCTGTGGCCTGGTGCCGGCACGCTTCGCCGGCTCTTCTCCACCGAGAACGACAAAGGGGAACGAGTAACCGACGAGGAAGCTTGGGAGAATGCAATCCAACAAGTCCTCGGAGCTTGTAAGGAATTTGATGTTCCATGTGGCTATCCAGCTACCACTAATGATATTGAGATGCGCATGGCACAAGGCTTTTCAGTTTTCGTCATGGCATGGGGCGAGAATGGTTTCACCACAATCGATATCGGAAAGAGCGCTTCGCGTGATAGAGCCAAGAGATTATAGTAAGGCATGAACCTTACTGTCTCAATGACCGAACATAACGAATCAAGTCTGTTCCGGCCAATGGTCTCTGCCGGACGCAGCTAAAGCTGCGCCGCTTATGCGGGCGTTCGAAACACTAATTGATGAGTCTCTTGAAACCTACGAGAACCAAATTGCCTCTTACAGCACGAATACCTTCGCCTTTTATGACACGTAGCACCTTGTTCTTACCGGAGTGCTCCCATCGCGCTTTAGATCGATCGTGATATTGCGGTAACCATAAACGCAACCGCTCTCCAGCCAAAACTGCTTGATCTTCCCTGCTAAGCGTAGATCTTCCCTAGCACGCGATCTCAGTGGTTGTTGCAGCCATGCGTAAAAACCGCTGCGGTGAACCTCCAAAACTTTGCACATTGTGACAACGCTGAATCGATTGAGTCGTGATTTTATGAAAGTGTACTTTTCTTTGACTCTCCTGCGAAGTACACCGCGGCTCCCTTTAGTATGTCACGCTCCTCGGTCACGCGACGCAGTTCGGTCTTTAACTTTCTGATCTCAGCTTGCTGGGCATCCTCAGCTTCTCGCGTACCGTTGGGTTTACCGTATTTTTGAACCCACGTGTAGAGGCTCTGATAAGTGTTCCCTAAACGCTGGGCTACATCCGTCATCGTAAATCGCCTTATCGATGACCTGTTTTACCGCTTGGATTTTGAACTCTTCTGGGTAACGTTTACCGCGCATATGACAACTCATAGTTTGTGTTGATTATATATCTATGAAGTGTCTAGTGTTCTAGGGCCTTACTATGCAGCATCAAAGGCGATCATGTAGTCGTTGTCATGGAAGCTGTTTGACAACTCCACGAAAGATGCCCAGCGCGAATACAAGTCGACAATATAGGTGCGCTCATATCCAAGGCACTGGACAAATGGGCTTATGAAAATAATGTTGTGTCAGACTTTTCAAGACCGGGAAAACCCACAGATAATCCGTTTATCGAATCGTTCAATGGAAGTTTTCGAGATGAGTTTTTAAATAGTCACTGGTTTTATCGTTTGAAGATGCCCGAGAAAAAATAGAAGCGTGGCGGGAAGAATACAATGACTTTCGCCCCCATTCTTCGCTGGAAAACTTAACGCCGATACAGATTAAAACCAACATTTGAAGCCGGAAATTTCTAACAACAGGTGCTTCAGTTTTGGGCAGGAGGTCATTAGAATGGATTTCTCATCGAGGTAGTGGAACTAAGTCGGGGGGAAAGGTCAAAGCGAGTGCTTAGACTGGAACGACCGAGGATCTGGACTCGGATTAAGTAAACTGTTTCCATAACTCCAGAGCATACAAATATGAAGGTTTTTCCGGAGCGTGTATTGGTTGTTCGCACATTTATAGAAAATTATAGGCATGCACTGAGACAGGTCTACTACGAATCGAGGCGGGATACTTTCAAGTAGTTAACCGCTGCTTCCTTAGAGTTACCAGACTTCGAATTGGAGAATCTATCTGGGTTGCATGGCTCACGCTCTGCGCAAGTTCTTTGAGCCGCACGAAACGAACAAATGTACACTGGCAGCAATGGCGCTGAAGCAGATCGGCAGGCTCGATGAGGTGGGGCACCAGGCCAAAAGCCTTGATTCGCAGCAGCGACACATACTACGGCAACGAAAAGGCAAGCCTTTGGCCGATAACCTGCACACCTTATTAATAGCTCATCGGCAAAAAGTGCTAAATGGCGCTGCTACGGCCAAAACCATCGATTACTACTTAAAACGCTATAGTGCACCTATCCGCAATCTGGATGATGGGTCGTACAACTGGAAGCCGGAAGCCGCTGGCAAGATGTGATGGCCGGATGCTCCCGAGGTTGTGATAGGCTCTTGCTAGGCCTGTTTGAGTTCGATTCAGGTCATGGCGGCGAGGTGATGGCGCTAACCTGTGGCTTGGCAAAACAGACACTGTCTCGATTAAGTCCTAACCAACCACGAGCCCCGGAGGGATCGCAAGTTGGGCTATTCGCCTTTTCGTTGTGCAAGATTTTACTAGCGGTGCATCAAGGGTTTAACTAGAAGCCGGTAGTTCCAGTATCCTGTGATGAGACTCCTTGCTTCTCTGGGTGCACTATGTAGACCTGAGTAAGAGTCATCTCCACAGCCGAGGAAATGGCCGTGTTGGCTCCTGTTTCGGGATCGGGGTGCGCATCCGCCAACCTTCGCAGCGCAGCGTACTCCGATGCCGAGGAGCTCTGGCCGTAGTTCTGGTGATGCATAGACCAGTTGGTTCTGAACCGGTGATTGAATTGCTCAACATCAACATATCCCGCCATAAGCCCTTGCGCCACCTGTGGCGTTAGCTTGAACTGAAACTGGAGATCCTTAAAGATGTGGTAGCCGTCATTCACACCTGGCTGTGACCAGGGGAATTTGGCCTGATCGATCGGCTTCGTGGTCAGCACACCATCAACGATCTTACCTTTAACCTCCTCAATGAAGCTTTGGCCCCAACGCGCGTCGACTCGTTGCGTGCCGCCAGCGACAAAGCCCTCGCCAGTGGCGTCAGTGAAGAGGTTGTCGAGGCCACGGTATGTGGTTACGGTTACGTCGTCGTCATTGACTAGGTCGTCCACACCCGACAGCTCGATCATCCAACGGTTAAAAGCATTGTTAAGCATGAAATCGTTTTCGAAAAACCAATACGGGCCGTCTTTACGGTAGCCAGCAATACAACCGAGTGCACTGTATAGCCGGTTATCTACTCCCTCGACACCATCCGGACTCTTGAAATCATCAGCGTCTACTTTGCCATCGAGATTCAGGCCGTAGGATACGTCCCCTTGTGCCTCGTAAAAAGGCAAGGAATCATAGATGTCCGTCGTCGCTGTATCAGTGTGATACTGATAGCCCTCAACCATGAGTCGAGTATCAACGACTGTCCGCTCTCCGTCACCACCCTCTGGGAACTGTTTGGCGAACAGGTCGCGCGAGCCTCGGCTGTTCATTCCTTGAGGACACTCTGTCTTCGCTTCAGTTTCGTGGATTGCCCAATGCCTTTCAGTCAGCACGTAGCCGATTCGGCCACTTTTCTGATACGACTCGGGTAGCTCGGCTGTCGCCGCACCTGCGGCTGCCAACGTGATGATAAGCAATGCGAAAGAACGCACTTGGCGTGTTTTGATATCAGTCCGAACTTGTGACATGGATAATCTCTCCTTCGTGGATAGCGGCTTTATCGTACTCATCGTCGAAACTGGCTATTTTGAAAAACATCTCTCAATACGAACGCTTTGTAACCATTGCGGCGGCCTAGAAACTCACCGAAACTATCGGCATTGGTTACGCCGGGTTCTTGATCACCGCCGTAGGTGTATACCGGCCTTTGGCGGTAAGCCCAAACATGGAGCGTGCCTTCTTCGCCCGCTGCGGCGTGACGTCCTGTGTTCGGATCGATTGTCATCACGCTCCAGAGTTCGCTCTCGCTCTTGGCATCGGCGTCCGCGACAACATAGGGAAAGGTCTCACGACACACCTCGGGATCACCATTGCCGCATATAGCCAGACGATAGTCCTGAGCCGCGTCAGGG
>JBLHWY010000084.1:0-27987 GCA_047629195.1 Candidatus Azotimanducaceae bacterium | reverse complement strand
CTCCTTCTTAGCTGAGGTGAGCTGTTTTTTAAGGCTGGCGATTTCCTTGTCTTTTTCCTTCTCTTTCGCACGGGTCGTTGGTTTCTTCGTCATGCTGATTCTTCTTGAGGGGATGTCTATAAATTTATCCTCTGAGACTCTCGTCGCCAACGATAAATCATCATCGGGTGGCGTTTAAGAACTTTGGCGACTTCAATTGCTTGGATATTCAATTCCAGCGTGAGCCGAACTACTCTGATTTTGAACTCTACTGAGTATTCTATGACGCGTTCTGTACTAAGTATTCTTGGCATTTCTCACCTAGCTCTTGGTTGAGATAGGCGTCTACTTATTGGGGTGAGCCTTCTTTGTCATCGCTCGTGCTCGTTTTCGCTTTCGTTATGGTTACCATCAGGAGGCGCTTCTCAGACATCGCAGCTAGAGTGTCGGCGACACCTTTGGTGAAACTCCTCGCTTGAATTGAAGGGGCAGCAGTTTGGTTTTTATTTTTTTTAGTGTGCTGGAGCGGCTCTGGCAGAGATGAATTTTTTTATACTTCGGCCTATTGTTGGCGTTTTCTATTCGGGGCTGCTATATATTCCGGCAGCAAAAGCCAACGATATGTTTGCTAACCTCTACTTTATCTCGTGGCTTATAAATATTGTTGGTAAAGAGTTTTGCGGTGATTAAAATCCCATGCATTATAGGAATGTCATTGTTAGTACATTCTAAATGACCCTGATTAATAGCATACAATGTACCTGTTCAGCTGTAATATTCTTCATCAACTAAGCTTTGGAAGGCTGCCTTTGATTGAGCAAAGGCAGCTTAAACTCCTAGTTACCCGTAAATCGACTCTTGGGAACCAATAATGACAATAGGCTATATTATTCTGCTACTAATAGTTAACGCATATTTTGTTGCAGCTGAATTTGCGCTGGTAAAAGTCCCAGGCATACGAATCGAATCGCTGGCTGCTGAAGGAAAGGTGTTGGCGCGCCTGACACTAAAAATTAAGGGTAATCTTGAGCCCTACCTTGCAGCTTGCCAGCTTGGTATTACCATGTCATCACTTGGACTTGGCTGGATTGGTGAACCAGCAGTTGCCGCTATACTCGAGCCCATCTTCATTAATATGGGGCTGTCGGTTGATCATTTGCACACAGCATCTTTCCTCACAGGCTTTATTCTATTCTCCTCCTTACATATTGTTATCGGTGAACAGGTGCCAAAAACCTATGCGATTCGTAGATCGGAAAAAGTTGCAATGTGGTGTGCACCTCTGTTGATTGCCTTCTATTGGGCAGTTTTTCCTATCAATTGGCTGTTGAACAAGTCTTCCTCTCTTATTCTTCGCTGGTTGGGTGTGAAAGAAGTTTCTCATGTCGATATTCTGAGCGGTGCTGAGATCAGTGGACTGATTGACATATCCAAAGACCACGGTGGCATCGCAGAAAATCAGGCAAAGATGCTAATTAATCTTTTTCGTTTCGATGAACGCACGGTTCACAGTGTCATGGTGCCTAGAACAAGAGTGGAATATCTGGACTATTCCGCTACCAGCGAGCAGATACTAGCGCGATTGAAAGCCACGCCTCATAGTCGTTTGCCAGTAATTGATGGTGATTGGAATAAGCTTAAGGGAGTCGTGCTAGCTCGAGAGCTGCTAATGGGCATGATTGAGCAGGGAACGGTTAATCTGGATTCTTATCTGCGACCGCCGCAGTTAGTGCCTGAATCTCAACCCATCAGAATGTTATTTGAGCAGATGAAGCTCGAGCGTGATCACATGGCATTTTCGATGGATGAGTTTGGACAAGTTGATGGTCTTGTCACCCTCGAAGATTTGTTGGAAGAAGTGGTAGGTCAGATTAATGACGAATCTGATGAAATACGCTCATTTGCAACAATCGATGAAGTTGAAGGCGGTTGGCAGAGTAGCGGGCTTTATCCGCTGCATGACCTTCAAGTGGCGCTTAACTTTAAACCGGAGACACCAGTTAACGCCAGTACGCTCTCGGGTTTTATGATGCAGCGATTACAAAAAGTCCCTCAGGTTGGTGATTCTTGGATTGAATCTAAATATAGGTTTACAGTTAAAAAAATTGATGGTGCGCTGGTTGAGGCTGCTTATATAGAACTTCTTGCCGATAACGAACCGGCGGGTACGCCTGACCGCTAGCGTTCTCTGTTGCCGCTAATCGATAACCTGATTATTTGCTTCTAATCGGAGCATAAAGCAAAGCAAAGATGCTGTACCAAGAAACGATATAAAGCCTGCAATGTCTGTTACTGTCGTCAAAATTTTTGAAGATGCAGTCGCAGGGTCTTGCCTTAAACGGACGAGTATCATGGGTACAAGTGCACCAGAAACGCCCACCGCAATCATCGATGAAATCATTGCAATGCCAATCACAAGCGCGAGTCCAAATGACTGACTCAATACGAACACGCCTAATCCACAGGTGATTGCCAGCGCTATCCCGTCAATCACATCAATTTTGATTTCTTTTACTAAGACTGGCCGCCGATACAATATGTTTATTTCTTTGAAGCCCAGTCCGCGCATTGAAACAGCCAGTGCCTGAGCGCCTGCGTTACCTGATTGACCAGCAACAGCCGGCAGCAGAATAGCGAGCACGGTAAATTTAGCAATTGTAGATTCAAACAGGGCAACAACTGATGCAGCAAGAAATGCTGTTAGCAAGTTGATGTGTAACCAGGGCAATCTCTTTTTGACCGCAAACGAGGCATCTAACAAGGCTCATTAATCTGCGCTAGCGCCGAACATTTTCTGCATGTCTGCAGAGACCTGTTCTCCTGCTGCTTGAAACAACGAATTGTACCTGACGATACCGATTAGACGAGATTCCAATTCCAACACAGGTACAGAATCTACTCTGTTTTTTTCGAATATAACAATCAATTCCGCGCGCAGAAAATTTAAGGTTATTGGTAGTGACGATTAATAACCGATCTTCTTATTCCATCAACCGCGGCACAACGATCACCAGCCACTAAGTCAGTAACCAAGTCAGTGGAAAAGCAATTTCTTTAATTGCAGAGAAGAAGCGGCTCACTGCATAACCTTAAAACTGCTCTTCAAGGCCACCTGCCCATATTTCTAACCTAGGGGCCAGGGTCATCGCTAACAGAACTGCCGCCAGTAACAGGCCAACTTGAAGGCCATAGTCTGCAAGTAGAAAGTCATTATGGAACCATTTCAGCGCTTGAATTTGGATTGATGCAAAATCGAACAAGGATGTGTTGACAATAGGCTTGTCCATTTACACCCAGCCCTTCCGGCGGAACAAATATAACAGTGCACTACCAATTGTTGCCATGGTGCCAAGTACGATGAAATAACCTGTGTTTGATTTTAGTTCAGGCATGTTTTCGAAATTCATTCCGTAGATGCCGGCGATAAACGTCAGTGGCACAAAAATGACTGTAATAATGGTGAGTATCTGCATGACACGGTTGAGGCGGTGGGTCGAGAGGGCGATATATCCGTCCGTGAGATCTTTCGCAGTTTCATAGTAAAGGTCAGCGAGACTTACTGTTCTTTCGATCTGCTCTCTTACATCAGTAATCTCATGTCTGTGCTCGGGACCGATAATACTGATGTCATCTGCTAACTCTAGGGTGACCTGAAGGTGATAGCTTGCAATCCTTCGTATCTCGCGTAGTTTGGCTTTGTGCCGAGTGAGCTCGTAAAGTAGAGCGTCTTCTGGGCGGTCAAATATTTCTTCTTCGATTTCGTCCAGCCGAGGTTCGAAGGCCAGTAGAATCTCAACATAGCGCCTTACGAGCCTGCTAGCGAGCATGACGGCGAGTACTGCAGGGTCTTTCGAAAGTAACGTTGGATCCTTAGTCACCTGTGTAAACAACCAGTTTGTACTCGTTGACTTTCTTGCATGGCGAGTAATAAACAGCCTGTCACCAGTGAAAATGGCCAGCTGAATAACGCCGAATTCTATCCCTGATGTATCGGCATCGAGGCCACGTAACAAAATAAATAGATGGTCCTTAAAGCTTTCAATCTTGGGTGGGTGTCTGGTTCTAAGTGCATCCTGAATTGCGAGGGGGTGTATCTGAAAGCGTTCAAGTATTCTTTGTTCCTTTAGCGCGAGTTCTTTTTCTATATCCAGCCAGAGGATGGCGTTGGGACTCTCGATCCATAGATTGATGAGTTCTTCTCCACCTTGTTTTAGTTTGAGCGTATCTGGATAAAAAAGTAAGGTTCTGATCATGAGAATTTGCCCTGCAGTAGAGAAGTTGAGCATGAACCTTGGTGCGATGAGTCACGCCGAGGGTGTAAGTCGCTATTATCTATTTTCTTTCGAGATGTAAAACGAGTTGGTCAGCAATCCAGTACTCAATATAGTTAGCTTGCGTTTGTACACGATCGGACCAAACACCATTGCCTCGGTATCCTGCTGAGACGAGGTCAGGGCTATCGTTAAACCAGGCGCGATAATAATCCTGGTTCTTGTTTGAAATCCGAACCGTCACAGTATCGCCTAAGTGATCGGCGGTGAGTTTAATCCAGACGTTAGCTTCATCGGACCTAACATCGCTAACGATAGCATTGTCCTGCGACAAAACTTTAAAGCGAAGATCATCTGCTAGGACTGTGAGTGAGAAAAAAGTACATATAATGGTAATGAGTATTCTATTCATAATGTCTCCCTATTGTATTTGCTGTTCGTTAGCGAGGCTCGCTAGTCTTCAATCAAATATTCGGCACGGTGGATATTGTATTTAGATAATTCGTTGTGTTTGATGATGGCTCGGATCTCTTTTACATACGCTGCTCCCCTCTCGGAATATCGAATGAGCCCAATAGCTAGTTTAACGCCTGATAATATTTCTTCGTTTGCACGGAGTTCGGCGCGAATTCTGCGAAATTCCGCATAGGCTCCGCCTGTGTTGATGTTGTGGGTATAAAAGGAAACGCCGTGTTGCACTGTGTCGAACTTGCGAACCTCATGTTTTGCGCCAAAGGTTCTTCCTTTTGGCACAATGCCGCAGCCTTCTGTATAGCACCAGATGCCAAAAAAGTTCTTCCCATCTCGGGCAAATCTTGATGTTCCCCATGCTGACTCGTTGGCGCCCTGCGCTAATACCATCGAGGCGGGCACTACGTCGATCCGAGCGAGCAATTTGGAGAGGAAATTCTCATCTAGATTTTCTGGCAAGTCAAGACGGTAGCGCTTGGCAACTCTGGTTAGCTCTTCGTGGAGATCTGGTGTTACATTGGTTTGCTGGTGTTCTTCAATGTAATTCTCAACGAATTTACGTTCAGCCCAGACTTGGTTGTTGGCTACTTCGATGCGTTTTTGGAGGTATGCAAAAAATTTATCTTTTTTAGTTGGGATGTGCATGATTGCATTGAAATCAGGTACATCTGTTTGCTTTGATCCTAACTCCGTTGGCGCTATCTGTTGCGTGTCGGATGCCGGAGTTGCCTTCGGCTTTGAATCAAGCGTGCCAGATTCTGTGCAGCCAGCGATTAAAGAGGCAAACAGGAGCAACAGTGTAATTACGGGATACGTTTGAGAACGCTGCATTTTGTTTATGACCTACCCTTGCTTAAGTGAATCTCAGAAGTTATAGATTAGAGGCTCACTTAAACAGGTAAAAGTCACACTTGGATATTATTTATTGTGGTTGCTATTTTAGGTCCAATGTTTTTGGTCTTCGACGACGTCGAGTTTTCACAGGCACCATCGTACGCATAGCTTCCAACTTCCCGTAGCATAGTAATTTGTCGCCAGCCTCGAGCAAACGGCTTTGCTTGGGATTAGGGATCACCTTTGCACCACGGTATAACGTGAGTACATTGATATCCTGCTCCAAAAGTTTCGTATCGGTGATCGAAGTACCCACAAAATTGGAACCTTCAGGTACGATTATTTCACTGACACCGTAGCCTTTGCTCACTGTGAGGCGTTGCCGTACGTCAATTTCTGGGAAATCTACTTTCGCTGCAATGTAGTCGATCACGGCACCCGCAACATCGAGATTCGTTGCGGTTTCGATGCCTTCAAGACCAGGAGAAGAGTTCACCTCCATCACCTGTGGGCCGTCTTTACCCTCTAGCATATCCACACCAGCGACACTGAGTCCCATAATTTGTGTACATCTGATTGCCGTATCAATATAGGCTTGATCCAATTCGACAGGCTCAGCGACACCGCCGCGATGTACATTGCTACGAAATTCTTGTCCCTGTGCAACACGGCGCATAGCCGCGACAACCTGGTCTCCCACAACAAAAGCTCTAATGTCCTTGCCTTTGCTCTCGGCGACAAACTTTTGAATCAAGACATTTTGCTTTTGGCTTTGTAGCAGCTCAATAATTGATTCCGCCTGCTTGACAGTATCTGCCAACAGTACGCCAATACCCTGTGTGCCTTCGATCAGTTTTATCACTACGGGTGCGCCACCGACACGCTCTATTGCTGGGAGAACATCTTTCTTGTCACGTACAAAGGCCGTTCGTGGAATTCCAATGTTGTGTCTGCTTAAAATCTGCAAGCTTCGAAGCTTGTCACGGGAATTCAGAATACCGTGGGCTGTATTCGCGCAGAAAACATCCATTTCTTGAAATTGCCTCACAACAGCGGTGCCATAGTACGTCACTGAAGCACCAATTCTTGGTAAAACTGCATCGTATTGACTTAGCACTTTCTGGCGATAGTAAAGGTCCGGTGTGTCCCGATCCAAATCAATCGAAAATTTCAAAGTATTTAGGACTTTTGCTTCGTGGCCTCGAGCTAGTGCAGCTTCTTTTAGTCGTCGGGTGCTGTAAGCTTTTAAGCTTCTGGATAAAATTGCTAATTTCATGTTGTATTTCCAAAGTATATTGGCAGGACGTTGCGGCGAACCCTAGCTGAATATTTTAACAAAAGCACGCGCTATCAAAATATATTATTTAAGTTAGAGGCAAAAAACGCCGATTGATAGACCTGTTGCATTCGGTATTTTTCCGTAACTGTAGGACTGATTACAGTCGACAATAGTCAATCGCTTGCGGCACCATGTAAACACCCCGACCAGTTCACTGGTCGACTGGGTAGGTCGTGGCGCCTGGGCGCTAACGCCCTTGTATTAGCTGCTGAGAAAACAGCTGCTGCAGCGAAACTATATCCAAAAAGATGACACGCCCGTCAAAGTCATGGTGAAAGATCACGGCAGCAAACAGGACCTTATGAGTCCTTGCAAGGGTTCAGCGACTAGATGCAGGCAGATGCTTACCTCGGTTACAACATCATTTATCGTCTGGTTACGGTGATTGAGGTTGCTTGCTGGGCGCAGGCGCGCAGCTATTTTGAGGAGATATCCAAGGAATCAACAGCGGCCCAGGAAGCACTGGCGACTGTCGCTGGACTGTATGTCGTGGAGAAAAAGCTCGAGCCAGTGAAGGGCATCACAGTGGATGAGATCGCAGCACAGCGGCAGGCTTTTGCAAAACCTATCCTGGATGCCTTCAAGGTGTGGTTGGATCAGATCCTGTTGTCGGTCTCGCAGGCTGGTAGTGTGGCTAAAGCGCTAAAATATACGCTGAACAACTGGCAGGCACTGAACCGGCATCTTGAGGATGGCAGGCGCAATATTGATAATAACCCCGCAGAGCGGTTGACGCGGAACATCGCAGTTGGCAGAAAAGCTATTTGTTCTTCGGTAGTTATGCTGGCGGCAAACGTGCTGCAATTGTTTACAGTTTGATAGAGACCTGCAAAGCCTGTGGTGTTGATCCATTTGAATATTTGGACGATGTCTTTGGCCGCCTTGCTGATCATCCAGACCAGCGCCGGGAAGAGTTATTGCCATACAGCTGGAAACCAGCGCAGCAACATCTAAGGGTCCGGCAGGGAAGAGGGGTTCAGCGGATGCTTACTTCAAAAGATATCTGACCGTTACTTAATAAGACCGAACGAGTTCATATGAAGTCACAAGTTTAGCTAGATTAGGGTCATGTGGCTGGGTGGGTATGGTGGTATCATAGGTGTTAGTTGATGCCCATTGATTCGAAAGTAAAATTTCTCACTTAAATAAATTGAATCAATTTACATCGCTTGTTAAAACGCAAAACATTCTTCTTGTTTGATTGGTCAGTACGCTATCGGTTATAGAACGCTATGGAAAGTATCGCTAAAACGTTGAATGATGATTTAGTCAATGTTGCAAAGAGTATTCATGTGCTCGAACATATAAGTTGGCCAATGAATATCCAGAAACAGTTTTTAAAGGACTGGAAACAAGGTTGTCCAAGGTTACCAAAAATGGAATACGGCACTGTTGATTTCAGTGAGTCTATTTCTCAACTAGAACGCATCGCAACATCCGCGTCTAAGTTAGACAATCCCGTAGGAAGCTATCTGGCTGAAACTGCGATTTCTTATAGTTCAATAGCTAACTTATTGATGCAGACAGGCACCCCGAGAGCTGGAGATCTTGCCGTCGAGATCTACGGTAAACCGGGTAGTGCGATTCCAGGAAGCAAACAAACAAATCTTGATGCAGCACGATATTTCACGAAGGTTAGTAGAGATTATGTCCTTGACCAGAATGAGAGAGTATCGCCTTATGTGCTTTCCGCCGAATCCGTCGCATCAGAAATGCAACAGCGCATTGGCGAGGTAATCACAGAAGATAAAATTACTGTAAAACTTGATACTAAACTTGCATCAAAGGCTGCTGCTGGCGCAACGCGGATTCGTCTTCGAGAGGGTACCTATTTTTCTAGGAATGATGTCGAGCAGCTTTTACAACATGAAGCCTTCGTGCATAGTTTGACAGCTCTGAATGGTAGAAAACAGCCGAATCTAACAGCACTATCGCTTGGAGCACCTAGAACGACAGCAGCTCAGGAAGGGTTGGCAACTTTTGCCGAGTTGGTTACAGGCTCAGTGGATATAGCAAGAATGGCGCGGCTTGCGCAAAGGGTTGAAGCTATTGATAGAGCTTTGTCGGGTGCAGACTTTATCGAAGTGTTTAGGTCACTCATCGAGTGTGGTCTGGATGAAGTTGAGAGCTTTAATTCTACTATGCGTGTATTTCGCGGAGTGCCGGTAACAGGGGGCTATGCCTTTACCAAAGATGTTGTCTATATGACAGGACTGTTAGAAGTTCACACTTTTTTTCGTTGGGCACTTTTAAACAAAAAGATGAGTCTATGCGATTTGTTGTTTGCTGGCCGAATGAAACTAACAGACGCACTTTTACTAGAAGAAGCTTACTCTACCGGCGAGATATCTAAACCTTATTATTTACCAGCTTGGATGAAAGATACGACTAGTCTTACCGCATACTTAGCATTCGCTATTTTCTCTGACGAAATAATTGTGGCGGGAGTTGACTCCGACGCGTTCAATATCTGAATCGATCGGATGAGTGTTTTTTTGTATGGAGACCTTGGGTAAATTAGCTTCGGACCGGTTTAGACTGCCATGATAGTTGCAGAGGCCCATTTATGGTTTGTTTATTCTCACGAGAAGTTCCGTGTTACAGATGCCATCTATCGCTAAACACTGCTCGAACTCGGTTACAATAGATCTGGTTTTAACAATAGGCGCTATTTTTTGCTTTTTGGTACAAATTTAGGTGTCGTACACATGATTGATACAAAAAGTTTTCCCCGCGTTTTTGTATTATTGGCGCTTGTTAGTTCGGTCCTTGCCGGATGCAAATCGAACCCCTATGCACCTAGTATGGAGTTGAATCACGCAAGAGTTGAGTTCAAAGAGGCACTGTCTGGTAAAGTAGCAGAAACCACTATCGTAGGTGTATATGAGGGTATGGTTGCAATTCAGCTTACCCCTTAAATTTCTCAAGAAAACAGCATCAACAACATCAAGCGAACTGCAGATGGTTACAAGACAAAATGTCGCTACACCATTAAACGAATGGATGGTCGGACTGTTAAAGTTGTGACCGAGCAGGACTTTTTCTCTCGTAAGGACTGCGTCCTAATTGAGAAAGGGTATTCTCACTATATGCGACCGGTTGAGATTTCCTGTCTGTTTGCCAAAACAGAATGTGAAAGAAGCCGAATTCTTTAATCAGCCCGGCGCTATCAAATGGCGTTGGTATTCTGGTGCTACACCCTCACGTTAGTTGGCACAGATAACAGTAGTGTTTCTTCGCGACAGGGATCTTAACCGGCGTCTTGTACATAGTGTTTGTCAACTTATTACTCGGCCAATGATGGTAATGATTGTCCGAGCAGCATGTCTACGGTAGTTTTTACATGAACAATTACCGAACCACGTCCACTTGAAATCGAAGATCAGTTAGATATTGTTGCTAAGCTTAAAGAACCATTTCCAGATAAAAGTTTCAGAATGCAAATCAAAGCACGCGTAGGCTGTCTGCTGTGTCAGGATTAAGGGTACGCAGTGTTTTTCCTTTTGATCTGTTGCTGAAAACACTAAAAAAATCTCTTGAATAACGGATTCATGACCCCAAATCACAATCACAGAATCTGAAGCGGAAAGTCACGAATTCGGTGGCCAACACTTAGGTAGCAATGCCTAAGAAGCTTAAACCGTTGTTTGGAGCTAGTGGAGAATGAAACAAGTTGTTGGATCTCTGGCGGCATTATTGCTGTCACTTTTCATTTTGCTTACCGGTCACGGCCTTCAGTTGACCGTTGTACCCCTATTCGCAGGCGAGCTAGGCTGGTCAATACCATTAATAGGCTATACGGGTTCCGCTTACTTTTTTGGTTTTATTGTTGGCTGCTTGACGATACCTAAATTGGTGTCTTGGGTGGGTCATATTCGTGTTTTTACTGTACTTGCAGCCTCGGCTACAGCAGCATTGTTACTCATTGGTCTAATCCAGCAGTTTGAGTTTTGGTTGATCGCGCGTTTAATCACGGGTTGGTCGATAGCTGGGATTTACATGGTCATTGAAAGTTGGTTAAACGAGAGGACCAACGTCGAAAATCGTGGCCTGATGTTATCAATCTATACCACGCTAACGTTGGTTTCTATTTCGATTGGGCAAATGTTAGTCGGTATCAACTTGGATAATTTTCAGTTGATTTCACTTGGTGCCATCTTGCTATCGTTGGGTGCTGTTCCCGTTGGATTGACCCGGTCACCAGCACCAAATCCAATTCCGAGTGTTCGCTTTCAATTAAAAAAAGTTTACGCGGCTTCACATGTAGCGGTAGGCGGTACAATTGCCGGTGGTCTCGTGACTTCTGGGTTTTGGGTGTTGGGGCCGCTAGTCGCAGAAGCCAAGAACCTAACATCAGTGCAGATCGGCTATTTTATGGCGGCGACACTATTAGGCGGCGCGATACTGCAGCTACCGGTAGGTCGAATGTCAGACAAATTTGATCGTCGTTATGTGCTGGTTGGGTTATCGATAGCAGCAATCATCACCTGTATCGCGATTACCTTTTTCGGTGAAGTCCATCCCGCAATCATGATATCGTTGATGTTTCTGTTCGGCGGGACAACTTTCCCGCTCTATTCCATCAGTCTGGCCCATGCGAACGACCACACAACCCTGCCACTGATTGAAACTGGTAGCATCATTTTACTGTTGAATAGTGCAGGCGCGGTGGTAGGGCCTGCAATCACTGCCCAACTAATGGGCATTACTAGCAACGCATTGTTCATTTTCGCCGCTTTTGTTCTTACACTTTTCTCGATCTGGGCAATTGGCAGGATAGTCACACATCCCGCGACCAGACCGCACTTTGAACCTTTTACGGGAACACCAATGACAACTCATGAAGTCATGGCGGTCATTGACCCAGATCTATCCGATATTGAAGTTGATGCTAACAATCAGGTAGTGTACTTGGATGATCCTAAAGATGATCTTGAGACAGAGATAGAAAAGGAGATTGGAATCTAGGCCAGAAGAAGCGGGTCCGCTTCGCCATTTACGAGGTTCTCAGGAGAATCATCTCTGTCAGCGTAGATAAAGCAGATTGCACCCAAAATGAAAAATTTTCCAACTCCACTTAAAGCCACCTTGCTCGCCTTCGGGATCATAACGGCGCTAATAACGCTGTTAATTCCGGCGAAAGAGTCTCTGGCTTTGTACTTCATTACAGCATTTATGGGAGATTCGTTTGAAGTCACAACAGTGGAGCGTCTGACTTTAGGCAAGATAACAACGTTGCAAGTGTCCGATCTTACTTTTTTAGATGAGCAGCAGAACCGTATTGAAATTAATTCTCTTCAGATTAGTATTGATATACTACATCTGCTTAGTACATCACAACTGTTACTGCCAAAGATAAATGCAGAAGGTATTACCTTAAATGTAACAGAATGGTTCGATACGGAAACTGATTCCGTCACTCCAGATTGGCTGCGCAATCTTATGGTACAAAATATTGTGATCCGAAATAGCAAGGTTTTATACAGTGATCCAGATCAAAATATAAATGTACATTTTGAAAAAATCGAGTTGTTAGAGCGAATTGCCAATACACCACTGGATCTCGTTATGAGTGGTCGGATGAACAATCTGCCGTTCTATGTTGCAGGTACAGTAGGCACTTCCACGCCATTTTCTCAAAGTAGAGACTTTAGCTTCAGTTTACATGGTATCTGGGATCAGTTAACGATATCAGCGGCGGGTCAGATCGATCCCAGCAGGGTGGTTGAAAATTCAGCGGTTAGGGTCGACGTTGGCTCGCCAAACGCTCGACAACTCCTTGATTTATTGGGGGCAAAAGAAGTACGCGATGGCGAGTTGTCTGCGAAATTAGTGTTAGCGAGTGACAAACGTGGTATCAATCTGCAGGCAGATGTATCGATTGGCGAATTCCATGGAACATTCTCGGGATTGTTCAAAAGTAGGGAGCAGATTGATCTAGCCTTTAGTCTAAGTGGGCCCTCGATGTTCGAAGCCGGTGCGATACTGGATTATCTGAAATTTTCTAAAACACCATTTCAAATGGCCGGAACCATAAGCAAAGGTTTGGACCACTTCGAGCTGACTCAACTTAAATTGGTGCTCGATGAAGGATCGCTCATTGGTTCAATCTCCCTGCCAAAATACCCTGAACTCGTTGACGCAAGCATTAGTCTCGCTGGTAGTAATTTTAACCCGACGATCTTTATGCCGATCAGTGGCAGTTGCCACCTGCCTGATGTACCCATGCAGTGGAAGCTTCACTCGAAACCTTCCATTTTGGGAGCACAACTTATTGATGTCGAGATTGAGGGTGGCAATTACAGCATCAAAGCCACCGGAGATTTAAGTACGAACCTTAAGTTTAGTTTGAACGGTTTTACGTTGCTCGATATTGGCCAATGTTTTGGCATATTGGAGCTGCCATCTATACCGCTGGCACTATCAGGAAATGCATACACAAACTTTCTAGATTGGCATGTGCCAGTATTTTCCGCTGATTCAACCTTAGTCAACATGTCAGGTTCGTTACACTGGCAGAATAACGTTCTTTCAACTAACTTTAATCTCGAAACAGAAGACTTAAAGAACCTACTGAGCAAATTTGTGGGCGATACAGGACCTCTTGCAAACGTTCCTGCTACAGCTAGGGTTAGGCTTGATGGTCCCGTTGACAAACTTGTCCTAACCTCTGCGTCCATTTCGCTCGGCAACTTCGCAGAAGCAACAGTCCAGGGGGTTATTGGAAATCTGCAAACGCTTGAAGATATATCGCTTGTCGCTAGCGTGGCTGGTATTAACCTCAGAGCGATACTTCCAGACCTAGAAGCTTCCGATTTCAATCCACAGCCTTTTGACGTTAAAGCAAAAATTAGATACGAAGAGTCTCAATGGAAGATTCTCGACTTAATTGCGAAGGTCGCAAAGACAAAAATATCGGGAATTTTCAGTCTACCAAGCGAAGGCTTGACTAACTTCAATGCCAGACTTGAAGTTGAAGGTATGAACCTGCAGAACCTAGCAGGTCCTTGGCTTAACTATGCAATTCCTGCTCTCCCTTATCACTTAAGTTTTGAACTGGATCACAAACAGCAACTTCTAAACATTTCAGAGTTGGCAGGTAATATCGGCGACCATCACTTTTCAATGCAGCTACTTTTAGATGGTTCGCCAGATATTGGCACAAGCTCTGGCTTTGCTGAGATTTCCGGTGAAAGTAGTCAGGAGCTTTTAGCGCTGCTTAACGAGAAATTTGACCACATCGATAGCCATTACCAAACTAAATTTTCAATCAACAATTCACCGAAAGCCACAGTCTTAAGAAACATTGTTGCTGAACTCGGTCAAACTGAATTTTCGGGTGATGTTGATTGGCGATCAGGTAATGATCTTCTTGTTAATGCCGATCTGAAAGTTTCAAGGTTACATTTGCCAACTTTTTTCCCGGCTCTTAGTTCCTCCGAAAGCAGCCGGACTGATTCGAAAAAACGTTTGTTCAGCAACACGCCCATAAATTTAGACTGGATCAATACGATAGACAGCAATATCGAAATCGAAGCAGAAAATGTCTACTTTACATCCGATGTAAGCGCCGCGATGTCTATTCATGTGCTTTCAGAAAGCGGTGTTTTGAAAACCAAACGGTTTAACTGGCGCAGCAGCTCCTCTAACGGTAATGCTGAGTTTACACTGGATACGTCGAATACTGATCGCACGACTATCGTACTCAACATGAAGAGTGACCGAATACCGTTGCTTTGGTTTTTGGGTGGTGCTCCGCTGCAGTCTGGTCACACAACTTTGTTTGCAATGTCGGTTAACTCCGTCGGCCAAACGCAAGCAGAGTTGATGAAAAACCTCAGCGGTCGGGCAATATTTCATGGGGGGGGTGGAACACTAAAAACAAAAGCACTGGACTGGTTGTTCGGCGATTTTCTTTCCTATGTCAGTCGTGAATTGGTCAAACGCAAGCAATCAACGGATGTCACAATTCAGTGTACCGCCGCTGGCCTGCAAATAGATGCTGGTGTTGTCACTATTAGTCCTGCCCTCGCTATCAGGACTGATAGGTTGGATGTTTTTGTGACGGGGAAGATCAATCTAGAAAAAGAAACTTCAGACTTGTACATCAACACACGGGCCAGAACCGGCTTAGGCTTAAGTGTTGCGAAAGTTATATCTCCGCGCACTCGGGTCACTGGACCATTGTCGAAGCCAGCGGTTCAACCGGACCTAGCGAGCAGTGCCATATTTAGTGGCGCTGCTTTTCTATCTGGTGGCATGAGTATTTTGGCTTCTGGTATTTTTGACAGGATTCGTGCTGGTAGTATAAATCCTTGCCAAAGTGTGTTTGAAGGTGCGAAAGGGAAAAATGAGTTTTCGCGACTGCTTTTGTCTCCGGCAACTGGTAGTTAATTTCTCCATTTCCAGTTGCAACCTACTGGGCGAGAAAAATGCCAGATTCAACCCAGAGAACATCGCAGATTGCGAGATACAAAAGGCGATACAGATCCAGAGTGCCGTTGCCGTTTTCATTTGTGTGCCAATGTGAGAATCCTAGCTGTTTAACCTGTATTGACAGGTTCACAGATACGATTATGCGAGTGTCATTCAAGGTGCTGCTATCACCAGCATTTTTTTACTGGAACTTCTTAGGTTCGTCCATTAATTGATATTTAGTTGACGAATCGAGTTATCCCACACTTGAATGTGGGGTAATGAGCCTTAGATCTTAAACTCGATTTGATGAATCGCTCTTTTTAAAACTGGGTACTACACAGGATTGGCTCATGAACTTTGATTGGGGAACGGTACAACTTGTCGCCGATGAAATACGCCAGTTCGATTTTGGCAAACTGGAGCTCTCACTTGCACCAAGCAAGTTGTAATGGTGATTGATTATCGCTATCAACAAGACCGATATGTTAATGAGAGTGCGCAGTCGGTTACCCGTCTGCGTACAATTATAGAAGAGAGTAACTTAGTATTAGTGCTCTCACCAGCAACGGCGGATAGAAATGTTGTCGTTCGACCTGCGCAAACAATCTCAATTCCCAATGGCCAAACAGTTCATCTGTACATTGGTACGCCGGTTTGGTTCGTTGGGACCCATACATCTTCGCAGCGCAAATTGTTCGGTCTATCGTCGGGAATTCTGTCTGATACATGGTTTGGTCCAGCCACTTATACCGGAGAAATATGTTATGCCAATGAAAGTCAAGCACGTCTGCCGCTGGACCGACTCAGCCTTCGCAGAGATCGGCTAGTCACACCCGTGACTATTGAGAATCGGGGCGGTGATACTTTAGCGCTTGAAAGATTAAATTTGCCCGTTCCTTTTTTGACTATTTTTGACACAGGACCAAACCTATGGCCTCAGGAAGTAAGAATTTTACGAACTTGAAAAATGGAATCCGCCGACGTTAAATTTCCTGTTGTTCCACCAAAGCATGCCAAAGAGTCCCGCCTCGTTGTAGGGCCCCGTGAAGATACTCCCGACAATCTTATCGAGCGAGCAATTCATCACGTGTTCGATGAGAGAAAATCATTATGATCGATTCAATCAACATCGAAATCTTTGTCCGAGCCGCGGTACTGCTCATCGCAGGATGGTTTCTTGCTCGGGTCGTAGTGGGCCTAGTGGAAAATATTCCCACGGAAACGCTATCTGCACACGGTCGTTCCGTTTTGCGGCAAGTCCTTCGCTATGGCATTTACCTGTTGTTTTTCATCATGATAATCCGGCAATTTGGCTTTGACATGTCGGTTTTACTTGGCGCCGCAGGCATTCTTACTCTTGCTGTCGGGTTCGCTTCGCAAACGAGTGCTTCAAATTTGATCGCTGGTGTCTTTCTAATATCAGAACGAGCATTTTCGGTCGGTGATGTTATTAAAGTTGGCGATATTGCAGGTGAAGTGTTGTCGATTGATTTACTGTCGGCTAAATTAAGAACATTCGACAATCTTTATGTTCGAATCCCAAACGAGAATTTGATGAAATCGGCGGTAACTACAATATCTAAGTTTGCAATCAGGCGATATGACTTGAAAATAGGTGCTGCATACAAAGAAGACATTCGTCAAGTACGCGATGTGTTGTTACAGGTTACCAAGGACTTCCACCGTTGCCTTGATGAACCGGCACCTTTGGTGATTATTCAAGGCTTCGGCGACTCGTCAGTTGATTTGCAATTCTCTGTATGGGGTGCAAAAAAACGTTTCTTGATTTACGCAACGGAATTCAAGAACGGGTTGAAGAAGCATTCGATCGAGAGGAAATAGAAATACCTTTCCCACATCGAACTTTGTAGGCGGGGGCTACAACAGCACCACTGCCGGTGAGTATTTCTGAGAGTAATGGGGCTAGCGAATAGCAATGAATCTAGAGGTTTTTAGAAGCAATGAGTAAAAATAGTCCCAGATGATTTTCGTGTTCGATTTGCTGGCTCAATCTTACATTAAGGAATAGCACCCTCAACTCGTAGCTGATTTATTTCAGCTTCAGCGAGACTTAACCCTTGCAGCAGTACAGCTTCAGTTTTCTCTCTCAGCAGTGTTACTTCTGTTGATGTTGAGGCATCGATATTTCTGAAATGAAAAGGCACATTCTGAATCATGAATGGTCCGATTTCGTTTTCCAGTGCGTTAAATGACCCTCTTTTCTGAATCTATGGATGGTCGAACATATCACCTATCCTGTTGTTGAGACTACAAGTGACACCAGTTTAATTGAGTCGCGTTTCGCGCTCCTGCCCCGAGAAAATGCTTGACCAGAAATCAGCATCATCATTGATTCCATCATGGTGACATCGATACATTCACCATTACCGGTTCGTGCGCGCCTATGTAGCGCCGACTGAATAGCGCCATAGGCATAGGAGCCAGTGAGAATATCGGTGACCATGATGCGCCAAATGGCAGGTCTTGCATCTGGATCACCCTGCGACTGAGTAAGCGCGATATCAAACCCACTCGGGGAATGAGCAATAGGCTAAATCGGGGTGAGCATCCTCTATAGAATCGTAATGAAAACCAAAACCAGTGCCTGTTTGCAAGCAGTTTTTAGGCCGATCGCAACACTTTTTTGCCTGCATTGAAGTGTGCGATTACTCAATTAATTTAGAGGGCCGCGGGTGATGTCGCCTTCCGCTGGCGTATATTGGGCCGGCATAGACGGCGGAAAAATTGAGAACTTTTAATCCTTCGAGCTGTTTTGGGGGACACATACGTCGGCTAGTGTTAGTTTTTTAACTCAGATTACACCATATTAGCGGGACTTAGCACCAAGGTTAGAACACAAGTGAGCCAAATATTTGAAGTGTTGCTGCCATGGCTCTGTACGCCAGTTTATGCTCTGGCTTACTACCGATTCGATCGACTACAATGTCGAAAAAGGCGACACGATGTCAGAACCTCATGTGGATCAAGATTATCTCGCTAAACGACAGCTAAAAAAAGGCTCGGTAGGCTGGATGTTGTTAGCCGGCCTCGGTGTGTCCTATGTGATATCAGGTGACTTTGCTGGTTGGAATTTTGGTATCGGTGTCGCCGGTTGGGGTGGTTTTGCTGTCGCCGCAGTGCTGATGGCAGCGATGTATTTTACTTTGGTGTTGTCGCTAGCGGAGATGTCTGCGGCGATTCCGGCTGCGGGTGGCGGTTATAGTTTTGCACGTCAAGTCATGGGTCCTGGTGGTGGCTACTTAACCGGTTTGGCGGTGCTGATCGAATACGTGCTGGCACCGGCGGCGATTGTGGTATTTATTGGCTCGGCAGTTGAGGAATTGTTGGGCATTAACGGCCCGGTTGTTTACGCCGCGTTTTATATCATATTTGTTGGCATTCACTTGGTTGGGGCTGGTGAAGCATTCAAGTTGATGATGGTGATCACAGCGCTGGCGGTTATTGCGATTATTGCTACTTCTGTCGCCTTATTTGACAGCTTCGATTCAGCTAATCTGTTTAATATAGCGCCGGACCCTTTGGTCGCTGGTGCGACGGAGTTCCTGCCCTTTGGTTGGCGTGGCGTATGGGCTGCCTTACCGTTTGCGATGTGGTTGTTTTTAGCAGTAGAAGGTGTGCCACTGGCAGCCGAGGAGGCGAAAGACGCTGCGACCGATGTTCCTAAGGGAATTATTGGTGCAATGGTATTTTTGTTAGTCTCTGCCGTTTTGGTTGTGTTTTTATTAGCCGGTGCTGCCGGTGCTGATGTGATTGGCAACAGCGCTGTCCCGCTTGTCGATGCGCTGAACGAAACAGGCTACTCAACGCTTGCGACGACGGTTAACATATTGGGTTTGGCAGGTTTGATAGCGTCATTCTTCTCGATTATCTATGGTTACAGTCGGTTGGTTTTTGCACTTTCGCGCGCAGGCTATCTACCGCAGTTCCTGTCATTGACCAGTGAGCGTAAGGCACCTACATGGGCCTTAGTGGTTCCCGCCATATTGGGTTTCTTAGTCTCTTTGAGCGGTGAGGGGGATCTGATTCTGGGTATGGCGGTGGTTGGTGCGACAATATCCTATGCTCTGATGGCGCTGTCACATATCTTACTGCGGCTCAACCAGCCAGAGATGCATCGACCCTACAAAACCCCAGGTGGTATATTCACCTCATCCATCGCGTTGGTACTAGCAGTGGTTGCCTTAACGGGTGTCTATGCTTTTGACCCTCGCGCTTTTAACTACACGATAATATTGTATGTAATCGGGGCCTTGTATTTCTTCTTGTACAGCAGGCACCATCTGGTTGCAAAAACTGCCGCAGATGAATTTGAGATGCTGGCCGCTGCCGAGGAAGACTTGGGTTAACATCTTCCCAAGCACCGTTTAGAATAGTACAGTTCAGACTCGTTTCGCGAGTAGTGCTAACAAGATGTCACCCGCTCTTACGTTTAATACAAAATTTGCTTACGGCATCGGCCAACTAGCAGAAGGTCTTAAGAATTCTGCTCTCAGTACTTTTGTTCTGTTTTATTACAATCAGGTGCTGGGTTTGTCGGGCACCCTTGCCGGAACAGCTATCTTCATCGCATTGTTTTTTGATGCCGTGACCGACCCGCTGGCAGGATCCATCTCCGACAACTGGCGATCTAAGTGGGGCCGTAGGCATCCATTTATGTATGCTTCTGCGATACCGCTTGGTGTCGCTTTTTTCTTTCTTTTTTCTCCCCCTAGCGGACTTTCAGAATTCTCTCTCTTTTTGTGGTTGACGGTCACGGTTGTGCTAACGAGAGGTGCTATGACGCTGTATCACGTGCCGCATATTGCGTTGGGTGCAGAGCTGTCAGAAGACTACGATGAACGTACCCAGATCGTCTCGTATCGTTATTTTCTTGGTTTTGCCGGTTACCTCGTCGCCTACTACCTTGGCTTCGGTGTGTTCTTTAAGGACTCTGCCGAGTTTCCGCGTGGTCAATTTAATGTGGATGCCTATGCGCCGTATGCTCTGGTACTTTCGGTGACCATGGTAATTACGATTTTTTGGTCAGGCTGGGGCACGCACCACCGCATACCCTATCTGCCTGTTGCAAGGATCGAGGCCGCCAAACTAACCGTCTTGCAGGTCATTAACCGTATGTTCAGCGAGATAATGGGAGCGTTGAGCAATCGCTCATTTGCATGGCTCTTCGCCGGTACCATGATTATATTTGTAATGGTGGGTGTAGATGCCGCGCTGAACCTATATATGTTTGAGTATTTCTGGGAGCTAAGCTCTTCGCAAAAGCTTAGCATTCTGTTGGTTTACCCAGTAGGTATTATGGTTGGAACGTTTATCGCACCCATATGGCATAAGTACTTTAACAAACGTTCCGGGGTCATCTGTGGCGGTCTTTACTGGGCACTCTGTCAGATCGTTCCCGTTCTATTGCGCTTCATTGACGCCTTCCCTGAAAATGGGACTGATACATTGGTCGCGGCACTGATGTTCGTAAAGTTTACTCAAGGCATTGCTGCCGCTCAGTTTCTAGTGAGCTTCAATTCGATGGTTGCGGATATTGCCGACGAACATGAGCTTGCCACTGGCAAGCGCCAGGAGGGTATCTTTTTTGCCGCTGTATCGTTCGCCAACAAGACCACAACAGGGCTCGGATCATTTATAGGTGGTGTCGGCCTTGACGTCATTAGTTGGCCCACTCAGATTCAACATGCAGCGGATATACCAGTCGAGAAGCTTGGTCAGCTAGGTCTGCTATACGGCCCACTCCTCGCCGGTTTTGCCGTGGTCAGTGTGCTTTGTGTATTGCAGAACCATTCGACGCGTGAAGGACATCGGCAGGTGGTTATACAGCTTGCGGCACAGCGCGAGCGCCAAGATAAGAACCCGAATGAACCCGAACACGACCTATCAGGCGCGAGCTGATAATCAGACCTGAGGAATAAGAAACCAATAAGAGCCCGATCGCTATGGCTTTTGAACGCATGCGGAGTGGAACAGATAAAGTCGATGAACAGGTCATCAATATCTATTGGCACTGGGGCATGGGTTTTTGGTGTGTTGATATGGAAGAAGTGCCGACAACCGCTGTCCAATATTACGATGGTGGCATACCGAGTCTTGAGCACACGCTGCAATACGAGAAGGGCGCGGAGATGACCCCTACATTTTCACTTCACTGATGGTAATGCTTCAATCGCGCGACTGCTCGTTAGGAAGTTGGTACCCGAAGCTATTCCTGGCTCAACGATGGAGGGTGTCTTCCGTGCAAAGGCTGATTATTCGCAGCTGGATAAAGAACCAAGCAGCATCAGACTGAGCAGCAAGGTTGTGCATACGCTCAATACCACGAACGACAAAAATGTTGATGTGACATACGTAAATGGCGGGAAGGCATATAAGGTTAGGGCGAAGAAATGCATCATGGCTCGTTACAACAGTGCAACTTCTTATCTTTGCCCCGAGATGCCAGAGAAACAAAAACAAGCTTTGTCTATTTCACCGGGGGGTTCTATAAGCAGGCTGAACTTGCAAACCCCGGCTCTTCCATAGGCTATTACCCGTTTAGCGACATCATGCCCTGCTCATTATATCGGGTTCCTTGTACCTTATCAGCCAGATGATTAAGCGTATCCATATCGTCCGCTGTTAGCTCCAGGTTCATCGATGCCAGATTTGTCTCGAGGTTTGCAAGCTTGGTTGTGCCAGCAATTGGTAGCACGCCAACCTGCTTGGTCATGATCCACGCCAGCGCCACTTCCGCTGAACCTACGCCGTGCGTGTCGCCTACTCGTGCAATTTCCTCAACCAGAGCAAGATTAGTGGTGAATGCTTCGCCGCTGAATCTGGGTTGCATGCTGCCTCGGAAATCGGTCTGCGCCAGATTGCTATCTTTACCAAAACTACCCGTCAACATACCGCGACCGAGGGGCGAATAAGCAACCAGGCTAACACCATGTTCAATACAGCAGGGCAGTATTTCTGCCTCAATGTCACGTGAAAATATTGAGTATTCGGACTGCAGCGCCGCAATAGGATGCACCACGCAAGCTCGTCGAAGGGTTTCAGCAGATGCTTCAGAGAGCCCAATCGACCCGACCTTTCCCTCCGCGACGAGCTCCGCCATGGCTGAAACTGTTTCTTCAATCGGTGTCTGTGGATCGACACGATGCAAATAATACAAATCAATATGATCAGTCTGTAGTCGGGTCAATGAATCCTCAATGGCCCGCCGGCAGTTTGCTCTGGAGCCATCAAGACCGATCCGGGCACCGGTGCCCGGATCTCGCAATGGACCAAATTTGGTCGCGATAAATACGCGATCACGACGATCGGCAAAAGCCTTACCCAAGAGCCGTTCATTTGCGGAGCCAACGCCGTAAGATTCTGCCGTATCGAAATGATCGACCCCGAGTTCTATGGCGGTGTGAAGCAGCTTGATTGCCTCGTTCTCTTCAGTGGGCGGGCCGTAAAACTCGGAGAGCCCCATGCACCCAAGTCCAATTTGCGTTAAGGCAGTTTGGCCTAACTTTATTTTTTCCGTAGGTGTGACCATCTGCGACTCCATCAGTTAGATTTGAGAATTTGCATTCATAGCAAATTTTTCATAAAGACGTTAACACAACTGGAAGCTAGTGCTAAACCCACGGGATCAGATTGAGTTCGAAGTATCGTGCTGTTTCAAACATTCGAGGGCAACGCTGATTTGCCGGCGGTCAACTGGCAGTAGCGGTATCGCCATAATTGTCATTACGAACAACGACTTTCGGTGGCTACAAGGGGAAGCCTTAATCGCATGCTGGAAGAAACCTGATGCTGACTGGCAGACATGGTTCTGCAAGGTATGCGGCGCCAGGGTACCTAGTATCAATGATGAACATCAGATGTTTGTTCCGGTTGGACTGATTGCAGAGGCGCTGAATCTCTAACAGTGATTCTCCACATCTGGGTTGATTCAAAGGCGTCGTGAGAATAAGGCAGATAAACCACATATTCTAATGCAGGGTCAAGTATCACACTTGTCATGTTCATTGAAATTTTGGACGCTTGAAGTAATGGTCCTTTGGCTGGTCGATGTCTGAATAGCTACTTATCTGGTGGCTTACAGGCTGCGTCAGTTCCCTGTGTATAGCAACGGCTTCAAATGCTATCACCACATTAATGTGGCCCGGTAGTAACGAAAAACCAACAGGTCACCAAAATAATCCTATTGGCTCTATCGGACTAACTGCAAGAAATATGGTGGTTGCAGTCTGGGGTGACTGCGGTGGCGCGATACGGGTTGATGCTTCCAGTATCTGCACCGATCCGCAAAGTGTGTAGCTAACGGATATGGAAATTTGGGCATTATTTCGTGCTAACAATAATATTAAGTCTCTAGGGCTCCTGCCTGCTCTATAATTTTTATCCTGCGAGAAGGTGACACTGATAACTTAACTGATTCTCTGTCTACGCGTCCGGCTGACTGTGATAGTTAATGGAAGTCTGCGTGTTCTAAAAAGGGAGGTGAGCTGATTTTCACTGATCCCATGCAAGCTGATGATGGTCCGCCAGATGTATTGCAACCGGTTTACGATCGATTAAACCTTGAATCCCTGGCTTCTTTTGCTTTTCACTTCCAAAACTTAGCTGCGTAACCATTACTTGGAAGTGGGTGAGCAACTGAAGCGACAGGCACCTGAGTTCGTCGATAACATTAGTAGTCAGTATATTAATAACATGCTTGCGGGCTGCAAAATTTGTCATCCGCCGCGGATGCCGGGCATCTTGCCTGAGGAATATTACACTTTAGAAAGTCTAAAGAACCTAAGGTAAAGTGAGCCTGGTAATACAGATTTTTTTGTTGTCAGTATGGTCTGCTGATCTAGTTTGCCCCCAGCCAATTTAGACATGCTACTCTTTGAGAAAATCGCTGACCACTCCGTGCAGTTCGTGGCGATGATTCTCCAAAAACAACGAGTGGGTACCTCCGCCGATGATGGTCATGCGCTTTAGTGGTACATTATCCAGCTGTGAGAATACCGTTTGGCATTGCTCTGGTGTCGTCTCACGATCCCATTCGCCCACCACAATCAATGTCGGCGCGAGTATTTTCTGCGGTGCATACCAGGGCTCTGCGCTACTAGAGTAGTGCATAAAATCCTTGATTACCCCGGTGGGTGCGCGGAGTAAAGGTGGTTGGGTTTCCCCCGCCCGCGGGTCACTGTTGATTGCAGTGTTACACCAGTGTTCGACTCTTGACAGCGGCGCGATACTATCTATTTCTATCTTGCTTAGCCCTTGTGCCCAGCGCTTGCTTGCCGCCTGGGCGTCCACAGTTCGATAAGACCCTAGCGTCTCGGGAGCAAGCCCTGTGGTAGCGCCAGCCGTCACCCATAAGGCTCCGCACAACACCAGTTTGCGAATTGAGTCAGGGTGTTCGCCAGCGCAGGTCCCGGCAATGGCGGTTCCCCAGGAATAGCCAACCAGATTCAATTGCTGGATGTTGCGCTGATGCTGAATAAAGTCGATTGCTCGGCTCACATCGTCGGCTGCCATGCGAGTGTCACAGATCGGTGGGTGGTTCTCTGCTGGTTCGCTCATCGCAATGGGCCGATCAGAGCTACCGTAACCGAGCAAGTCAATGCACCAGGTATCAAATCCCTGTTGCGCCAGTTGGTCCATCCATGAAGCACCTTCGATTTCGTAGTCGAAGGTCAAGGTCGACGCATAGGTAGCGCCATGAACAAACAGCACAGTGCGCGCGGCATCATGGGGTTTAGACAGGTCGCTTCGGCGCTTATTGCGCAGGTACACCTGGCAGCCAGATTCGCTGCTGTCGATCCGGTGTGCGGTCTCTATGATAGTTGTCATGTTTTTTCTCCGCTTGTTAGTGCCGTGCCCCAGCCAGGCCAAGTATACACATTACGTCGGATTGACCACACTGTGAGTAAGTTGGCTGAACTTGAATCACTATCGATATTCTCGTAGCTGCGCTCAGGTGTTGCGTTCACAATAAATGGGGTCGAGGTAGAATTTACAAAAAGGTAAGTGCGACGATTCCAACGTGAACAGGGTTGAATCGTGCATGTACCCAGAATGTGCGACGATAGAGCGGGTCAGGCAGATCGACCAAAATATCCGACATGCACGTTCTTTTTTAATTTGTCAACAGATTAGAAATGGCAGATAAAGCTGATTTAGTAGATCAGCCAGCGGTAATGTAGAAAATGGATGGAACTTGGCTGGCTTGTGTTTTCTTTTTGCTTTGGGGTCGCTCGCTCCAATCTGGATAGGATGTTTGTAAATCGTTTTCAAAAGACCACGGGGGGTGAGGAGTCTTTACATCATTTTATTCAAACAGCGCTATCTCGAATTCAATCAACAGGAAACAGGTCTTTTATTGCTGAATATGAACGTCGCAGAGCTATTGGTATTAATCATTGAGGGCAAGGTTGGCCAAGAGAGAATGCGTGTGTTAAAAAAGCGCTTTACCCATTTTAAAATAGATTGTCCCGATTTATTGTTATTACTCATTCCGTGCCGTTTGCATCAAGCGCCTCACTATTTGATATCGTTACATGCAAAGGCTGATCCTCAGAGTCCAAGGTTTTACATACCGTTAAAGCCTCATTGATCAAGTGATACAGCACTTCACGTAAATCGCCTGTGGTTTCATTAGCGTCAGTAGTAGCGAGTGATCCAAGGCGCTGGTTGTGAACCATGTTGGTGGAAAAATATCTACAGTCATTACTGTTCTCCTTCGTTGCGGGGTGATAACACCTTGTTGTCAATGCCGTCTAGGGCAATGAGGCCGTTTCCCTTTGGAAGCGTGGGAGGTAGCTTCTTGCCTTCCACAGGTCGAATGAAGTTTATTCTAGTATCATTCATCACTGCCGTTGTTCGGTTCCATAAACTTCCATCGAGGAAATCATCTACACCTTGGTCATTAAATTCAAGCCCGGATAGATCACACACCCGTTGTAAGCCAGAGCGATCGCCATCTTCGATCATCTTATTGGTATCGATCTCAACTAGATTCTTTACAGATTTCCGAACTAGGTTATAACCCGATAAAAACGCCTCGGCGCGCGATCTTGCGACATCAGAAGTTTTTGCCATGTGCGCCCGAACCATTGATTCTGCTATTTCATCGACAGGGCGTATGGGTAATACCCAGACTGCGTCGGGATATGCCGCCTGAATCTGCTCAGCAAAGAACATGTAAAGCCCCTGTTTAAAAAGAGCGACTCCGGACTGATACCCTTCAACCATAAAAGCCAGTGCGATACGCTCTTTAAGAAGTGGTATCTGCGGAAGAGTTCCCTCTCTAACTGCCTTTTCTCTAAAACGAACACCTTGCTGCTCCCCTTTATGTATCACCCACTCTCTTTGGAATATTTGATTAACCCCTCCATTCTCGAAGAATCCTTTTGGATTTAGAGCTTTTGAAACGTGAGTCCCAATAAAAGCTCCGCATTGGGCGAGGGAACCGGACACCGCACTGGAGCCCGATCGCGGGCAGGTGGCTACGAATATAATCTGATCAGGTTCTTTTACTTTAATAGTCAGCATTTTTGATTCCAATGTTGATACTAATGAGGATTTGGATCGCCATAGTGCCAGTTTTTGTAAGTTATCCAGTAACCACCAGGGCCTAGATTTCCTAAGCAAACTCGCTGCTCTGATACCCGGACCCCGACATCATCTTGTGCCAAAGAATAACAAGACAACCGTGAATGTTGCGCTAGTTGGTCCATCCATGAAGCACCTTCGATTTCGTAGTCGAAGGTTAAGGTCGACGCATAGGTAGCGTCATGAAAAACAGCACAGTGCACGCGGCATCATGGGGTTCAGACAGGTCGCTGCGGCGCTTATTGCGCAGGTACAACTGGCAGCCATATTCACTGCTTTCGATCTGGTGTGCGATCTCAATGATAGTTGTCATGTTTTTTTCTCCGCTTGTCACTGCCGTGCCCCAGGTTGCTCACCGAAAGATAAGGAAAATAAACTAACGATTCCCCAACTAGGCCAAGTATACACGTTACGTCGTATTGACCACATTGTGAGTAAATTGGATGAACTTGAGTCACTATCGACATTCTCTTAGCTGCGTTCAGGTGTTGCGTTCAATGGGGTCGAGGTAGAATTTGCAAAAACGTAAGTGCGATGATGTCAACGTGAACAGGCTTGAATCATGCTCGAAGCGATAACTCAAGGCCGTGGCGCTAACCCGGTTGCTTGTCAACTTGCGTGAGGGTTGGCTACCGAAAAATGGAAATTAGTGCCAGATTCAGTTATATCGCGCGGCCAATAGTTTGAAGGGTCGCGAACTTTCATGACAACACATTCTGCATCGAGTTTTAGGGCGGGTTTAAGTAGTTTGGCTCAGTCAACTTTCTTGCTGATGACTACTGGCGCGCGACGTTGATTTGTGATGTTCATTGAACCTGTAGACATGAAAAACGTGCATGGCGAGCTTAATGTTAATCACATTGCTGTTCATGCTTGAGCACTACGGTGCTTATTGGATAAAACTCAAGTTTGGCGGATTGAGATACGATTAACAGGCGTATCCGTCTCGTCGGTCACGTTCCAGCTGTTCCTTAGCATTTTCTCAGGTCAAATTCCTGCATCAGTTTCTGGCTGCGTTCATTAGCTTAGGACAAAATTAATGATCCGCCTGTTCCATCAGATTATTTC
>JBLHWY010000083.1:0-28245 GCA_047629195.1 Candidatus Azotimanducaceae bacterium | reverse complement strand
GACGAACTCGATAAACAAACTCACCGGGCAGATTCTCGGCAAGCACAACTGCATAGCGAAGTACTATCATCAACATGGTCTGAAGATGAAGCGCCACATGTGATTTTCCCAGGCGCATTTAATCCCCTTCATGAAGGTCATCAACAAATAATAGATCTCGCGACCCAACATTACAAAGATGATGTTGTGCTGGAAATTTCGGTCACAAATGTTGAGAAGTATCCGCTGAACTTTATCGAGATTGATCGTCGCTGCAAAGCACTCGCCACACATAAATATGTTTTAACCAATGCCCCGACCTTCCTGCAAAAATCCAGCCTATTTCCGGGATGTAACTTCGTGGTTGGTACCGATACCTTGCTCCGAATTGCAGATCCTGTTTTCTACAACGACTCCATTGCTGCCAGGGACGCTGCAATTCAGCTATTGAGTGAGCGCGGGCATCAGTTTTTGGTTTTTGGTCGAGAAATAGGCAACGAATTTACGGCACTAGGTGATTTAGAGATACCGAAAGACTTACGCGCAATTAGCGTAGGTATCCCAGAGTCAGCCTTTAGGATAGACCAATCATCCCGGCAAATTAGACAGAAGCACGACAAAAACTAGATAGCGTGTTGATAAGTCGCGCTACTGATAGGGTAATAACGTCTGCGGTGGTAAAGACTTTGCTTGCTGTTTGCTTCTCACCAATGCTCTAGCACTATTGGCACCAAAGAAGATGTTCGAACAAAAATCTTCCCCAACGCGCATCTGTAAAGGTGAATACGAATTTAGTACACCTTCCACGTCTGACACAACTTCTGGCAGCAGTGCTTCAACGGCAAATAACGCTCGAGGCTTGATAGAGCTATCGGAAACACGATTTCGCTGCCCCCAGGCTACGACGTAATCAGCACAAGCATTAGATGTTTGAGGTAAGTTCGTCACAGCCACATCACGATCAACACCATAACTATACAACATCATCGCCTCTTCAAAGACCATTGCAAAATCTTCACGTTGCGTATAGAAATTATAAAAGTCATTGGCCACATCAGCAGGAAATTCAAATGCAACATCATCCGCCGTCAGTGCTGCTTGGGCAACAGTCGCACTTGCACCACCAAAGCTGATGTCAGCAAGGCTAAACATCAGTTCTGATTGCAAAGGATAAGTGCTAGATAATTGTGATGACCTTGGTGTAACACTAAGGTTTTGTATCGGAGTGTTACGGTTAATTGTTACCAGACTCGCTGGATAAAAATAATCGTTTGCGTGCGCAAGTTCATGATAAAAAAGTGAAGTTGTGCGCAACGTGACGCTGTAGAGGTCTCGATCAAGAGAACGAATATCCTGATCTCCCGGCGCGACATAACGCCACGGCATAGTGAACTGCAACTCGCCACCAAAACTACTGCGAAAATCCGGTGTTGGATCAATGGTGGCAAATTCTGCATCTGACAGCCACAGCGTATTGGGATCAATGTATATCGCTGATGTAATGGGAAAGTAAAAGGAGGGCCGGATATCAAACGAAATAACGATCGCTGATATACCTCTCGTCATCAACAATGTTTCAGCTGGCATTGACTCAAGTATTTGCCTCATTCTAGTCGCCATCCAGTCGTGAGACACCAGCACTCTGTCCATTATTTGATCAACTGTGGGAGATGAGTGCTCCATACCAATCAACGGAATCGTATTAAAATTGCAACTCGCATTTGTTTGGACCCGCACAGCGCAGTTAATGAGGTTTGCGGTGCGCGCTGTCACCGAAGTTGCTGAGTGAATTTGTGAGCGCATGCCGGAAAAAGTTTTGGTGGGAAACAGCTCATCTAGCCAAAAATTAACGCCGACACCAACGGGATTGCCGCCAATGACGGGTGAAGCAGACACATTCGTATTCTGGGCCGGCGCAGGGCTGGAACCACCCCCACCCGAACAGGCAACCAACAGCGCCAGCAGTGTTAAAAACCATACACCTTTCATTTGAGTTCACCTCAATAACTTGGAACCACACTGATCGAGTTAGACCGAACTATAAATAGTGCTCGCGCTAGCTATCCAGATCTAGAACATCTAATAGAAAAGCATACTCCAACGCGTCAGTCCTGTAACGCTCATATCGATCAGAGGAGCCGCCATGTCCACTTTTCATATTTATGTCCATGAGCAATTTATTATTACCTGTTTTCATTTTTCTAAGTTTGCTGACCCACTTTACTGGCTCAAAATACTGAACCTGCGAGTCATGTAGACCCGTCGTCACAAACATATGAGGATACGCTTGCGCTCTTATTTGGTCGTAAGGGGAATAGGACAACATATAGTCGAAATAAATTTTCTCTGAAGGGTTGCCCCACTCCGTATACTCGCCAATAGTGAGTGGAATCGTTGGGTCGTTCATAGTTGTTATGACATCAACAAACGGAACATGGGCGACGATGGCAAGGTATTTCTCAGGCACTTCATTTGCAATGACACCCATCAACAATCCACCCGCGGAACCGCCCATTGCGATAACCTTGTCCTTGGCACCGTAGCCAGCTTCAACCAACGCGTCCGTCGCATCAATAAAATCCCAGAAGGTGTTTCTTTTCTTTAGCAGCTTGCCATCTTCATACCAATCTCGGCCCAACTCTTCCCCCCCACGAACGTGCACAATGCCATACACAAAACCCCGATTGAGCAAAGACAATCGTAGGGATTGAAAGTTGGCGTCAGTGGAGTAGCCATAAGATCCATACGCGTTCAAATAAAGGGGATTCTCTCCCGGTTGCCATTTATCCTTTCGATACACCAGAGAAACGGGTACTTTTTTACCATCTCTCGCATCAATAAATATCCGTTTTGAAACATAATCTTCTGAATCAAATGCCCCTAGGACTTCGTCCTGCTTTAGCACCTTACTCGTATTGTTAACCATATCGTATTCTAAAACGGTCCCTGGCGTGGTCATGCTAGAGTAAAAGTACCTTAGCTTGGTACTAGAAGAATCTGGATTAGTAGAGAGAAATGTTGCATAGGTTGGATCTGGAAACCCAATGGTTCTATCCAGATTCGCGCCAACAACAACTGCCTTTGCTTGTTGTAAATTTCCTCCGTCTCCATCATCTTCCAAGCTGACGTTAGCTTGTGATTCTCTTGACATAACTCGGAGCTTTGATAGTCCCGCCGAACTCTCCCGAGTCACCAAAAACTGATCGAACACTTCAACATCTTGCAGAAGCGTTGTCGCTCGGTGTTGAATTACCTCGCGCCAGCGACGCTTATCGCCAAGCTGATCTTCACCAACTTTCATCAACCTGAAGTTGTTCGCCTGCCAGTTAGTTAGGATATAAAACTCAGTACCTATATGACGAATTCTGTATTCATGCGCAGCTTCCCTTGCGAGGAAAATTGTCGGTATTGCACTTGGGTTGGCAACTGGTATGAGTCTTATTTCCGAAGAATCAGTGCTCGAGATAGATATGACAATATATTTTTCAGATCGGGTTTGATAAACAGATGTATAGAATTCAGAATCTTTCTCTTCATAAACGAGTACATCTTCAGCCGCCTTTGTCCCCAACGTGTGGCGGTAAACCCGATTGGGTAGCAAAGTCTGAGGGTCTTTTGCAACATAGAAAAAAGTTTTACTATCTCCGGACCACGCGATGCTTGTCGACACATTAGAAATTGTATCTGGGAGTAATTCCCCGCTTTCAAGGTCTTTGACTTTTAAACTATATTGACGACGACTCACCCTGTCTTCGACATAAGCCATGAACTGATCATTTGGACTGACGCTCCAGTTACCCACGCTAAAATATGAATGCCCTTTGGCAATAATGTTCACATCAAGAATTATTTCGGCGTGAGGCAATCGTACAGGTCGAACCTGACGGCGAAAGTAGATCGGATATTCAGTTCCCTCCCTAAATTCCTGGTGATATTCAAAGTTTCCCTTTATGACTGGCACAGTCTTTTTGTTGGCTGAAAGCCTTTGCGCTATTTCACTAAACAAACGGTCCTGCAAATCTCCCGTATGTTGCATCATCGCGCTCGTGTAGGAGTTCTCTTGCGTAAGTAACTCAAGTACTTCGGGGTCTGACCGGGTGTCGTCACGAATCCAATAATAATCATCAATTCGATCAACACCGTGAAGTGATAGCGTTCTGGATTTTATTGCGGCTTGAGGTGCACTAGCATCTGCTACCGTTGATTCCTCCGGATTGCTGCAACTGAGGACTAGCAGGAACATACTGATGCCCAGACATCTCGAAATAACGAACATTGAACGCTGCAAATGTGGCCTCACAAGAACATTTAAAACTCCCTTCGACACTCCCTTCAGCACGCCTTTCTGCACTCCGACTAAAATAGCTTTTAAAATGGCTTTTAAAAGCTGGCTGCTCCAAGAAAAAATCACAATAGTTGAAGGCTCCATACAGGGTTGATTAGAATGATGTCACTGAAAGTGAAATGGCAGATTTCTGAATATCGCAAATGAATATAAAGTTTGGCGCACCTTCAACAGTCGATCATACAATAGGGACTGTGTAATTGGGACTATTCAACTCGGACTGTGCAATGAGCGGTGTACACCATCAATGATTCAAGTTTGATATCTAATAGTGGTGGCACCCATCTCTCCGCTAGCTTGCTTATCTGTGTCTACAAAGGAGATGAAGCAGCGCATTTTCAGCTGGCGATGGAGAGCATATTCCGTCAATCAAAATTGCCAGAGGAAGTTGTTCTTATTGTCGACGGGCCGGTAGGTTCAGCGATCACGCAGATAATTGGCCATTTTCATCATAGCGAAGGGGATTTATTAACGGTTTACCATCTACCGGAAAACGTCGGCTTCATCAAAGCGCTGAATCGTGGCCTACAGTATTGCAATCACCCCTTGATCATTCGCCTAGATGCAGACGACATTGCGCATCAAGATCGGGTTCGACAGCAAACTCAATATATGGCCGCTCACCCGGAAATTTCGTTACTTGGCAGCCAGATGACAGACTTCGTTGACTCTCCAGAAAATACTTTGCGCTCAAAGGTCATGCCATTAAGCCACGACGACATTAAGAAAAAGTTGCCATGGAGAAACCCTATTAATCATCCAACGGTCTGCTTCCGCCGAGACGCTGTCATTGATGTCGGTGGTTATCCTGAGCTTCAATATTTGGAGGACTATTGGCTGTGGAGTAAATTGATCAGTAACGGTTATCGCTGCCAGAATCTCGACACTTCCCTTGTGTCTTATAGATTTGACGATGCTACCTTGCAGCGCAGGTCCGGCACGACCAACTTCTTAAACGAAGTTAGACTGCGTTGGTGGCTAGTGAAGCACAAACTCTGCTCTATACCCGTTTTCATGCTGACCAGCGCTATGCAATTGGTACTGCGCTTTGCTCCAATTAGCATTAAGCGCTTCCTTTGGAAGATATCAAGAAATTAGAAATAATTTCTCGATAGCCAAACTCCCCCTACTCTTTAGCTGATAAGCCCAACAGGATCGACATAATTCAACCCATGAGCTTCGGCGACAAACTTATTTGTAATCTGTCCTGCATGTACATTAAGACCGGCCAGCAGATGGGAATCGCCACTTAACGCTTTAACAATTCCCTTATTCGCCAACGCCAGCACGTAAGGCAAAGTTGCATTATTGAGTGCTGCAGCAGAAGTTCGCGCGACGGCGCCAGGCATGTTTGCGACGCAGTAATGTACAACCTCATCAACAATGTAGGTTGGATCATCGTGAGTTGTTGCGTGGGAAGTTTCGAAGCATCCACCCTGATCGATTGCTACATCTACCATCGCTGTTCCTGCTGACATTGCTGCGACAAGTTCACGGGTGATTAGTTTAGGTGCCGAAGCACCCGGTATTAACACTGCGCCAATGATAAGATCGGCCTTCATAGCCATTTCTTCAACCGCATCCTGCGTTGAATATAATGTCTGGATACGATTACCAAACTGATTATCAAGCCGTCGCAGCACATCTAGAGAGCGATCTAAGATAGTCACGTGTGCGCCCATACCGACCGCCATCTGTGCCGCATTTTGTCCTACAACACCGCCGCCCAAAATTAAAACTTCTCCCTGCGCAACGCCTGGTACGCCGCCAAGCAGAATTCCGCGCCCACCCTGAGATTTTTCCATACAAAGCGCGCCTGCCTGTATCGACATTCTGCCGGCGACTTCAGACATAGGTGCCAGTAAAGGAAGCCGACCCATCGCATCGGTGACAGTTTCATAAGCAATGCAGGTCGCTTTTGATTGAACAAGCTCCTGAGTTTGATCAAGATCAGGCGCCAAATGCAAATAAGTAAATAGCGTTTGACCATGCCTTAGTCGGGCTCGTTCAATTGTCTGGGGTTCTTTGACTTTAATGATCAACTCTCCAAACTCAAAAATCGCGTCAGCACTCGACATGATTTGCGCACCCGCAGCCACATATTGTGCATCCATGTAGCCAATGCCTGCGCCTGCACCGGTCTCAACTGCGACCTCATGACCGTTATGCACTAATTCCTTCACACCGGCAGGAATAAGGCCCACTCTGTATTCATGATTTTTTATCTCTTTTGGTACTCCAATTTTCATTACGGCTCCTTTAAAAAGTGTTGTGAACAAGGCAAGAACGTATGTCAGAAAGACGCAGAAATTATATTCATAGACAGGCAGTGGTTCTCACTTATTTTCGCGCCATATATGGCGTATAATCTTGTTAAAATCCAATAATACGGCAGTAAAATATACAAAATGCCAATAAAACAGAGTAAACCACTAGACAAAATTGATTACGCCATCCTTGACGCGTTACAGAAAGATGGTCGCATAACCATAGCAGAGCTATCCGCACGCGTTAATCTGAGTGCCACGCCTTGTGCGGAGAGGATGAAATCATTAGAGCAGCGAGGTCACATTAAAGGATACAGAGCGGAATTAGATCCCAACCTACTATCATTAGGGCTGCTCGTATTCGTGGAAATTTCTTTACTTCACACATCGCCAGGTGTTTTTGATGAATTTCGTGACGCTGTGATGGACTTACCGCAGGTACTAGAGTGTCATCTAGTCTCGGGGAATTATGACTACTTGATAAAGGCGAGGGTCGGCGACATGGCAGCGTATCGAAAGTTACTGGGTGAAACACTACTAACCCTGCCAGGGGTGAGCGCTTCCCGCACTTATGTCGTGATGGAAGAAGTGAAGGAAACGCATGTTCTGCCTATTTAAGACCCAGCCTCTCAAATTGATCGTCAGGCGCTTCCATCTCAGTTAACGCGCTTCGAAGCAGTTCAATCATCTGTTTTTCGAGAACTTTGTTCCCTTTATCACCTTTAGCAAGATTGTGATCTTCACCAGGATCATCTTTCAAGGCATATAAATGATGGTCATTGACAGAAACGCCCATTGACCAATAGGGCAATAAGTCACCCTCAACAAATGGCTGCCTTATCACTGGAATCTCAGAACCAGGCATGTAATCCAAAAAGGCACGACTATCGGGGTCTGGTAGGCGAAATCCTGGAAAAACAGAAACCGGCATTGACGACCAACGATTTGACCACATCGACAGCGGGAAATTGTCAGTCACAGGCGCCCTTGCATATTTATTTGACCCATCCTGTATCTGTACCCAATTACCATAGACGCCACCTATTGCCCAATCCCGTATGCTCGTTTTCTCACCTGAGATTAGCGGCAGTATCGACTTACCATGGGTCACATGGCTGGATTCAATACCAAATAAATCTTCCAAGGTCGCATGTATGTCTACATTAGTTGTCAGTGCATCAATCTCTCCGGCCTCATATGAGGGATGGTAGATCATCAAGGGTGTATGACCGATGGTCTCATATTGAATGCTTCTGGGTTTTCCAAACATGTCTTTCTCGCCGAGATAGTGCCCATGATCGGTACAGAGAATGAACACTGTGTCTTCCCATAAATTTTGGGCGTCCATCGAATCAAGTATCTTGCCAAACCAATGGTCTATCATGCTCAGCTTTGAACCATAGTTGGCACGCAGATGTTGCGCTTCCCTTTCAGTTAAGACACCATCTTTGATACCTGCATTGCTGTAGGGCGGCCAGATCATCAGTTCATCTTGCCAATCTGGGTCGTACATATTTGCCCAAGGCTCAGGCGTGTCGAAAGGCTCATGGGGGTCAAATTCGTCGACAAACAAAAGGAAGCTCTCGTGTACATTGCCTTCTTTCTCGAGCCAATCTGCCGTCGCCTTCATCGTTTTTGGTCCAGGAAAATCAAGCTCGTCTTTGAACCATGATCGCGACAAGTCGTAGCCAGGAATTTTGTCAGCTTTATGTTTCCGCTTCTGAGCTGGTAAAGCGGGCGAACCGATCCAGCTGGGGTCTTCTCTGGTTTTCCAAGGGTCGCCTTCATGCCCTCGCAAGTAGTCCCATGCAAAAAAATCTGTATGATAATTCTCACCACCTGTTTCGAACAGATGCGGATGGTCCGTGAACATTTGGGTCATAACACCGTCTTTGCGAAGCTGATGAGTAATGGGTCGCTCCCATAACTCAATCGAGCCCCATGGTCGCCACAGAAAATCCATAGAACCAACTAGAATGTCATGTCGAGCAGGCATGCAAGGGAGCGAGCCGGTGTAGTGGTTAGTAAACTTTTTTGCTTTTTTGCTAAACCGATCAATATTGGGGGTCTCGAATTCATTGCCGCCGTAGCAACCCAACATATGCCTGTTAAGGCTATCTAACAACACTACCACTGCCTTTTTAGGCTTCATATAATTGCCTCATTGATTAAGTTATTTTTCTTTTGAGCACTCAATAAAATAATACCAAGCCCATATTCAGAGCGTTTACTAAAAGTCCTTATTTTGATCCATTCTCTAAAGCTCATTTTTATAGCACATTTTTATAGTTCTGATTTCAGTAGATCACATATTTTGGAAACTTTAGCCACTTCATACTCTGGGTTCGCAGCGCACGCTTTAATATTCAAAACAGTTGCGCCATTTTTTACATAAGGTAGTAAAAATTCTGCCACCTCTTCCGCAGAGCCATAGGGAGAATACTTCTCGAATGCGGCAAATGGTATCTTATACATAGCCTCCATTTCTTTGGCTAGGATTGCTCGGGCTTTGTCTTTGTCGTCGTCAAGGCCGACCCATATCTGCAGACCGTGCCGCCATTGGGTATCCTCTCTTGCCTGAGCGATAGCCATAGATTCTATTTCCTCGGTCGCCTGCTTAAATCGGTTCGGTGAACACCATACGCCAAGCCAACCGTCACCATGTGCTGCGGTTCTCTTCAGCGCAGCAGTCGACCGACCACCAATCATGATGGGGATCTGAGGCTGAGGTGAAGGTTTAATGATCGCCTCTTCTATCGAGAAAAATTCAGATTCAAAACTACAGGGTTTACCGTCAAGTAACGTTCTAACAACATGAAGGCAATCGTTCGTCCGCCGTCCCCGTGTAGCAGGATCCACGCCACAAACCTCCATCTCATGTCTATCTTCACCGCCGATACCAACACCAAAAATTATTCGTCCTGGCGCTGACAAACTCAACGTTGATAGCTGCCTTGCAACGGGTACCGGGTGCCGTAACGCAAGCAAATAAACACCAAGAAACACTGTGATTTCTGGATTCATCGCTGCCAGGGTTGCCGCATTGATCAATCCATCCATACCAAAACCATCATGAAAACTCACATGGTCAGCAATAAACAAATGATCAATGGATGATTCTTTGATCATGGCCATCACATCGGCGCGCATGCCAAAATCACCCATTAATAATGCATTTGAACCCACGGTCCCGATGCTTAAACTTTTTTCGTTTTTACTCATTAACACTTTTTCCTTTTGCTTTTCCTATTGCCAAGCGTTGGTATAACTTTAGCCCCTCTACAACATCGACTTCGGAGGTAATCCGAGCTCAACTCTTCCGACGACTTCAAAAATAGGTGCCGCGACCATTATATGCTGAGTGGTAACGCGAATATCGCGAGAACATTGCTGCAGAGGACTATCAAGGTAAATTGAACTTCCACCACCGGCTTCATATAAACGATCAACGGCTGCTACCGATCTATGGGTTGCGTTGGCTGCAGCCAGTCTTAGGTTCGCTTTAATTTCGTTGCTTAACCGCTCTCCCCTACAAGCAATATCATAAGCCTCATCAATTGACGCCTTCATAAATGCTTCGGAGGATTTGATATCTGCCAGTGATTTACCAACATCTGATTGAACCATTTGGCGTTCAGCAACCGATTTACGTGCACCTATTGGCGTTTTACTATTGGCGAGCGTAATAAATGCATCGAGCGCGTGATAAGCAATACCCAGGCTAACGCTAGCAACACCAAGCGCTAGAAGTCCTAACATTGGAAATTGGTACAAAGGTCTCTGAATTCTACTTCGACCACCAAGTACCACTGAGCGGCCTTCTGGGACAAATGCTTTTTTAACGTTAAAATGATGACTGCCAGTTCCTTTAAGTCCCGTAACATGCCAAGTATCTTCAATCTCGATACTGGCGGCATCAAACATCATTAAGTGGATATCAGGAGCACCTTTAGCGTTCAGCCTCTGTTTGCCATCTTCAAAAATAAAGCTACCACCACAAATCCAATCTGCATTTTGACAGCCACTGGCAAATGGCCAGCGACCCTCTACCTCATACCCCCCTGGGACAACGTTTGCTCGTCCCATAGGCGCGGTTGTGCCGACGGTCATAACGCCAGGCTTGTCACCGTAGATCTTTTTTGCGTATTCGTCTGACAATCCTGCCGCCAACAGTCCTGTTGTAGCGCCGATCATGATATTCCATGCAGCGGATGCATCACCGGTCGCAACAGTCTTAAGAACCTCTACCATCGTACGTGGATGAACTTCATGTCCGCCATATTCTCTGGGCACATTAAGGTGATAAAAGCCTGCTTCACCGAATTTTTTGGCAATGTCTGGCGTCAGTCGGTTCTCCCGTTCAAATGTGGCAGAATATTCTGGTAGACGTCCTGCCCAATCATTAGCGGCTTGAATAAGTGTTTTTTCTAATTCTATTTGTTGAAGCTCAGCTTTATTCATAACGGTACTTTCTAGTGAGATGAGATTGGCCACTATGGTCAGAAACCAACGGCAGTTATTTAAGAGTCACCACAGACTTTTACCTACTGAAACTAATAGAAGGCTATCATTGTTTAAGTGGCAATTGGTAGCCACAGAAAAGATGATGTTTTGGCTATGTGCCTAGCAGACTTTTCTGAGAGAAGCCTGCTTATTCAACGTCCGTTGAAATAACAGTTTATTTTTATAACCAGCATGAAAATCGAAAAATTGGCAGCCTATTATATCAGCAATAATTTGATGCACTGAAGCACTGAGACATCTACCGAGACTATGCAGGCATCACGCGCCCTAATCTAGGCTCTGTGAAATAGCATCAAAAATTCGACTTTCACGCAATGGGTTTACATACGAAGTTGGTCGGAAATTTGATCAGTACTGGGATATCGAATGGTTTGAAACACTAGGCCATGTTCCAGGTCATGATTTAACGTTAAATCTATACCAGTAAAAATAGGCGCATCACGAGACCGTAAATCTGCAACTTTGAACCCTTTGGCACTGCCACATCTAACACAACTAGGCAGCCATATATCATGAGCGCAGGAACCCAAGCAGCGCTTGATGCTGTAAAGATCAGATACAGATTCTGCGGTATATAGACCATACAAAGGAAAAATATAATGCGCTGGGTCATTACTGCACGCCATTGCTCTGGTATTGCTGAGCTATTTGTATTTTCTGTGACCTGCAACACGATTAGAAACCTTACAGTTTATCTTGAAGAAAAGCTTTGCCACGGAGAATGCCGCACTATTTTAGGGCGCGCAGTATAAGAGTATGAACATATATTAGCGGCTCACCTCCTGTTCTTAATGATCATTCACGTTCTGCTATACATATTTTGCGCTAGGCTTATTTATCGGGTACTGTATATATAACCAGTATAATCGTTCCCTGACACATCACCGACATTGCATACTCTCAACATGACACATTCTCAACATTCAGTTAAAGATCAACAAAAAGATCAACAAAAAGATCAACAAAAGGAGCGGCACAAAACCCTAGAAAAAGCGGGCATGTGGCGAGCTTCACACTTGCACTCTGGCTTTCACCCTGGACAGATACAAACGACGCCCACCGGGTTTGAGTTACTTGACAAGCAGCTTTTCGGTGCTGGCTGGCCAACAGACGGCATCACTGAATTGCTACACGAGCATGCAGGTATCGGCGAAATCAGGCTGTTGGCACCTGCCCTAGCCAATCTCAGCCAACAACAAGCCGGTTGGATTTTATGGATATCGCCACCCTATGTCCCTTACGCACCTGCACTGGCATCTGCGGGTATTGATTTAACATCGGTACTTATCATTAACCCTAAGAATCAAACAGATTGCCTATGGGCAATGGAGCAGGCGCTCGCATCGACGAGTTGTTGTGCCGTACTGGCATGGCCCAAAAATATAAACGCCAAACAAGTCAGACGCTTACAAGTAGCGAGCAAATCGGGTAAATCTCTGGGAATTCTATTCCGATCAAGGCAGTCGGCAGAACAGGCTTCTCCTGCCGAACTCAGAATTGAGCTTATCGGTACCCACCACTCCCCCCTTGTGGAACATTCTTCCTTAGATATACAAATCATCAAGCGTCGCGGAGGTTGGCAAACCGAGAAATTCACCATCGAATTTGATGATAAATTACATCAAATAACGCCTGATTTTTCTGACATGGCTTTTCGAAATCCTAATAAGCCTACCCCGGATCTGGTTTTCATTGACCCTCAGAGTAGTGATTATCGACATGGTTACCAGCTCCAATAGCGCTACCCCGGACAACTTCCTTCAAAAAGAGGAGTCTCAAAAAGAGATGGCTCAAGAAACTCTGTGGTTATGTATTTACCTACCCATGCTACCTATTGAGGTGTTCACTCGAGGATTTCAGTCCGAAGAAAGAAGCAGACCCATGGTGATTCTCTCCCAGCGCAAGGTCAGCTTTCTTAATCGTGCGGCACAGGACCAGGGTATGAATGTTGGCAGTAGTCTGGACACAGCCTTGACCCTCAGTAGCCAAGTTGTCAGTTTTGAAAGAAATGAGCAAAAAGAGTTCACCACCCTCTCCCACTTAGCTCAATGGGCATACCAGTTCACCCCTAATGTCACAGTTAAAACACCTAACTGTTTGCTGCTTGATATCAGCGGTTGCTTAAAGTTATTCAAGGGCCTTGAAAGCCTGAAATCAAAGATTAAACACGGATTAAGCAGGCAAGGCTACGAATCAGTGTTATCGACAAATCTAACGCCGATGGCCGCTCTTTGCTTAGCGGAGTGCAGTCCCCACCCAAGCAAGTATGAATTGGGTAAGGGTAAGCCAGATGAGTACAAGCCAGATGCATCATCAATTACACAATCGATTGCCCAATCTCTTCAACATTTGCCAGTCAGCGATTTACAGGTAGATAAGAAAATCATCGAATCGCTAATGCAAATGGGTATCGCAGATTGCAAGGCGTTGTTCGCACTCCCAAAAAGCGGATTAAACCAGCGATTTGGGATCTATTTCGTTGATTATCTGCAACGCCTGCTTGGCGAAAAGCCCGACCCACAAAAGTTTATTAACCCCGTGCCAAGATTTCTAAATGACGTTACTTTTCTTAGCGATGTTAGTAATACCGCCTCTCTTCGATTTCCGATCAAACGGCTTATTTCTGAACTAGCTGAATTTCTTACCGCAAGGCAATTGGCAACCAACCATTTATCCTGGGCTTTATCTCACCGAAGCCATGAAGACCGTAATTTCAATATTTTGTTGGCCAACCCAGTTAACGAGCATGACATGTTCATGTCTTTGACACTTCTCAAGCTCGATCAAATTAATGATGTAAAAGAGATCGATAATCTATCACTGACCGTCAATAACCTTTTTCCCGCTGTTAACCTCTCTGGAGATCTGTTTCATGGCACACCTTTTCAACAAAAGGATGGAGTCAAAGGGCGGCAGCACCAGACTGACATGCTGCTTAACAAACTGAGTACTCGCCTAGGACCAGGATCATGTTACGGATTATCAGTCGCAAATGACCATAGGCCAGAAAAAGCGTGGAAACCTGTGCGGCTTGATCGAAAAGACTATTGGCAGCCCAATCACACTGATATGACATCGAGCCTTGAACCAGCCAGACCCATGATGCTGTTGAGTCAGCCTAAGCCGCTACCCCGAAAATTCAATTTTAGTAGCGCAGCATCCATCACAGCGGAATTACCTCCCCATGAATCAAAGTATCAGTTAACACTGCTGAAGGGGCCAGAAAGGATAGATTTTGGTTGGTGGGATGAAGAGGACCTAAACAAAGTCATCACCCGAGACTACTATGTTGCAACCTTGGCTCATCAGGGCGCATTATTATGGGTATTTCAATACAGCAATGACAAACAATGGTATTTACATGGACTTTTCTCATAGAATAGCTCCCTAAAGAGGGCTGATAGAATGACGTCGCGGAATACTTCGAAAAGTGACAATGGGCCAACGAAATAGCGATTATTAAACAGCACCTGCCAAGTAGCACCTGCCAAGTAGCGCTTATGAAAACTTTGACGTAAACAAAGGGAAAAAAATGAATTTAACAGAACTTGAAATGGAATCAATCACAGGGGAGAAAATCTCCTTCTCGGAATTTAAAGATCAGGCATTGCTCATTGTAAACCTTGCAAGCCAGTGAGGACTCACGCCTCAGTACGCAGGTCTGCGTACCCTACACGAACAAGGTAATGTGAAAGTTTTAGGATTTCCCTGCAACCAATTTGGTGCTCAGGAGCCTGGTATTAACGAAGAAATACTGACATTTGCACAATCCAAGTATGATGTGAATTTTCCGATGTTCGCAAAAATAGAAGTTAATGGAGATAGTGCCGCCCCTCTGTATCAGTGGTTAAAAACAGAACAGACGGAAGCAGACGGTACTGTCGACATCCCCTGGAATTTCGCTAAGTTCCTAGTAAACAAAGATGGTGCTGTTGTTAAGCGGTTTCACCCGAAGGTCACACCTGAGGAAATCTCAGCTGAGCTAGATACTCTTTTATAAATGACAGATAGCCAGACATACATCGACCGTAAGTCGTACTTCAATAATCTCCTCACGATTTATGGTCGAAAGCCTGTACTCGAAGTGTTTCAAACACCTGACATCCAGCCTATGCGACTGCATCTGGCCGACAGCAATCAGAGTGGTGGAATCATCAAGGAGATACTTGCATTAGCGAATCAAAAAAACACAGAAATACACTATCACAACAGGAAAGCCCTCTCCCGAATCTCAAAAAATGGTAAACAGGATCAAGGTGTTGCGGTTGATATCGAAGCTGCAAAATACCAATCTCTTGAAAATCTGGACATCGCTGAGTTAAGCCCGGATGGAGACCAACTGGTTGAACTCATCGCGCTTGACCGAATAACCAACCCTCAAAACCTTGGAATGATCATTCGTAGTGTCGCAGCATCACCCTGTCATGGCTTGCTGATTCCGAGGACTGGATGTGCAAGGCTCGACTCCCTCGTGATCAAAGCAAGTGCAGGTACACTATTTCGAGCGCGAATCTACCATTGCGATACAATCGAATCAGGTATCGATTATCTCAAAAAGGCTGGTTTTGAAGTCCTGGGTTTGGCAGCAAATGGTAAAAAATCACTTTCAGAAATAGCGCGAACCGGGCGTCATGTTTATATACTTGGAAATGAAACAAATGGGATATCAGAGCAAGTACAAAACAGCTGTGACAAACTAGTCAGTATTCCCCTCGCGAACGACGTAGAGTCACTAAATGTGAGTGTCGCTGCCAGTATTGTCTCATTCCGGACGCTTTGCTAAAACCGTATGTTAAAACCATAAGCCGAAACGGTATGCTGATGCCATTTCTGAAAATGGCACCATAACCGAGCTTACAATTGAGCCCAACAAGCTACCACTTATAGAAACACTGGTTTATCCTTTGAGCAAAACCAAATAGCGAGAGCAACCCATGAATCAAGTAAAAGTCCCCATAAATTGGCAGGTTAAACGACTATCAGGTTCATTAGGCGCCAGCATCACCGGTCCCGATATTAGCAGTGCAAGCGAAGAAGACATCACGATAATCAAGGCGCTCCTAGTTGAGCATATGGTGCTCTTTTTCCCCGACCAATCACCTAACAAAGACGCCCATATCGAATTTGGACGAAATTTTGGCGAGCTGGAAGGTCATCCTAATCTCTCAAATAATGCAGAACACCCCGAGTTATTTGAATTAGTTGCCACTCAAGGCGGTGTTGCTGACGAATGGCATACTGATCTTACATTCAGACCAGATCCAGCGCTTATGTCAATTCTTCATATGGTTAAATGCCCTGAAGTCGGTGGCGACACGCTTTGGTCGAGCTTATACGCGGCTTACGACGAACTGTCACCACCCATGAAAGCAATGTGCGATGGATTGACGGCACTACACGATGCTCATCCTCATGGTCATCCAGAACAGATGGCTGTACACCCAGTTGTTAGAATTCACTCAGTCACGGGCCGTAAAGCCTTGTATGTAAACGAGCATTTTACTCGTCGAATTGTGGAGTTAAATTCCACAGAAAGTGAGGCGCTACTGCAATACCTTACTAATTGGGTCAAGCAGCCAAGGTTTACTGTTAGATATCAATGGTCAGCGGGAACAATTGCCATGTGGGATAATCAATGTACACAGCATATGGTGCTCAATGACTTCGAAGGTGAGCGTATCATTCAGCGAGTGACCATCATGGGTGATAAACCTGAGGCTGCCGAACCCTCACCCTGGGAACCCTATGTCAGGGATGGCCGGATGTCCGCGATGAGCAGACATGATCGGCAACTGTATCAGTTCCAACGAAAGACAGGGCAAGGCACTTTTGCCTGACAAAAACTATCAGTGGAAATAGTGCTAACTGCACCGTTTTCAGGGCCGTATTCTAATCAATAACTGATCTTTGTGTTCGAGCGGCCTCAACACGTAGTATTATCTGGCTCAGTAAATTTAAAAATTTAGGAGGAATAGTGTCAGCGCCACTTGAAGATATAACCGTAATAGAAATTGACAATTGGATGGCAGCACCGAGTGCTGGAGCCATTCTGGCGGACATGGGTGCCAGAGTCATTAAAATTGAACCACTTCGTGGTGATCCCATGCGAGGCAACTTTCGTCCTGCTAAAGTTGAAGGCAAATCTGAATTCGATTTTCAATTCGATGTAGACAATCGAGGTAAAGAATCAGTTTGTATGGATCTGACAAATCCGGAAGCTCAAAAACTCGTACTGAAACTCTGTGAAAACGCTGATATTTTCCTCTGCAACCTCTTACTTGAGCGTCAGATGAAGTACCAACTTGATCCTGCAACTGTAATGAAATCAAACGCTTCAATTGTCCATGCCACCCTCACCGGCTATGGTACGTCCGGTCCAGACGCATGGCGACCAGGTTATGATGTCACCGCATTTTTTGGACGCTCGGGATTATATGATGCTATGCGGGAAGGCAGCACTGGCACAGTCCCAATGGCAAGACCCGCACAGGGCGACCATACAGCAGGGCTTGCGCTCGTAGGCGCAATTCTCGGCGGACTTCGATTAGCTGAGAAGACAGGCGTGGGTCAAGCTGTAGAGACATCACTATTCGAAACAGCAGTCTGGACTCAGGCAAGCGACTATTGCACGACGGCAGTAGATGAAGCACCTGTCCGCAAACGAGCACGTGATGAAATGCTGCTGCCAACCGCCAACAGATACCCCTGCGGCGATGGTCAGTGGGTTGTATTCAATATGCCAGAAGCATCCGGCTGGATAAAATTCTGCAATGCCATCGGTAAATCACAATGGTTAGAAGATGAACGTTTTGTTGACCCCAAGGGACGTTACCGACATATGCATGTCCTTGTGCCTGAAATTGATGAAGCACTAGCGACTAGAAGCCGAGACGAATGGGGTAAGGTTTTTGATAGCGCAGGATTAATCTGGGGGCCTGTCCTAGCACTCCATGAGGTACCATCGGATAGTCAAGCACAAGCAATTAACCTTTTTCCGACTTTGAAAAATGATCAGATTGGTGAATATCGATCAGTCAGTATTCCGATGAGATTTCATAATGCAGATGTTGGACCGAAACGAAGTGCACCCGATATTGGCGAACACACTCGGAACACCCTTGAACAGGCAGGACTCAGTGAGTCTGAAATAGATGCAATGATAGAGCAGAAAATTATCGCCTAACATAAATTTCTTATCACCTAACATAAACTACAAACCGTTAAGTGGCGTTCTGTCCGCGGACAAGCGTCACGTCTTTTGAAGCTTTAACGGTTTGTGGTTTAGTACAATTAGACAACAGGGCTAAGGTTTCCATCAACGTTAATCGAAGTACCGCTAATGTAACCGCCAGCATCTGAGCAAAGTAAACACGCAATACTTGTGCACTCGTACGCTTCACCAAAACGCCCCATTGGCAATCCTTTCCCTGCTGCTGCAACAAATTCTTCTAGTGACATATCTGAACCCGATTCTTTATGGGCCCGCACTACCTGGTCAGAGAATATCCGACCTATATTCAAACCGTTAACTAGCACGTTGTGCGCTGCACCTTCACCCGCTAATACTTTAGTTAAGGCCATACCTGCAGCACGAGTCACTGATGTGGGAGCCGAGCGCGCCGTCGGCGCCTTTGCCAGGGTGTTTAGCATATTGAGGATGCGGCCCCACTTTCTCTCAATCATACCTGGAAATACCAACCGGCTCATTCTGACTGCAGCCATTAATTTCAGGTCGAAATCATATTGCCATTGTTCATCTGTGACAGAAACGAATTCTCCTGCTTGAGCATAACCCGCATTGTTAACCAGAATATCAATCTTACCAAAGTCCGCTATTACAGAATTGAAAACCGCTTCGATATCTTCCGCTTTACTGACATCGCCCACATAGCCACAAGCTTTTACCGATGTATTGGTCGATATCTCACGCGCTGCCTGCTCAACCTCTTCTTTGTTACGCGCGACTAACGCTATTTCAGCTCCGCACTCAGCGAATTTCATTCCCATGGCGTAGCCCAGCCCTTTACTGCCTCCTGTTATTAGTGCAACTCTTCCTGTCATACTTATTTGCATTTCAAATCCTATATCAAATGTTTTGTGAGCTTATCAGCGCCTCAGCATCTCGAGTGATTTCCTGTATCACATCATAAGCGTGCTGAATCGAAGTCACGGCACTAACTGATGTTCCAGCGTATAATGGTGTGTAGTCAATATTTTGCACTTTTAGTTCATTCCGATATTTTTCTAGTGCCTGGGTATCCAGAAGAAGCTGAGGTATTTTTTCATTCCACGTATCAGTCATCACATTGCGAATAAGTCGCGCTGCGACTCCGAATGGCCAAGGTTTACCCCCAAACACCGCGTGGTTTACCTGATCAAATAATTCCGTATAACAAGTGTTATCTGCTTCTGCTCTTATCAATTGCACCTTGAAGCTTTCTGTCACCTCAATACATTCGTGAGTTGCCAACAAGCGAGTCCCTACCCAGGCGCCATCTGCACCAGCATTAAGAATACGCGCAAGGTCTTTACCCTCGCCTATTCCACCAGAGGCGATAACTGGCACCTGGGGAAATTGATCTAGCACCTCGGCCAACAATGGCATTAAATTTGTAGGTCCCGTGTGCCCCCCTGCTTCATTACCTTGTGCTACCAAAATATCAGCGCCAGCATCAATGGCGAGCTTTGCCTGTTTTAGGGTCTGTACCTGACACACCGCAGTCAGGCCTGCATGTTTTGTCCGTTCTACATATGGCGTTGGGTCTGCAAAGGAAAACGCCAAAACTGGCACTTTTTCTTCAAGCGCAATCTCAAACAAGTTTGAAAAGTTCCCCATTAAATGGGTGATGAATCCGACACCAAAAGGTCGATCGTCGAGTTTATTTTGTGCCGTCGCGATTTCTTGCCGGAACCATGCTTCGCCGCCAGTATTTAGGGCACCAAATAACCCTAAACCACCTGCTTCGGTCACTGCAACTGCGAGCGTTGATCCGCTGTGTCGACTCATTGGAGCAGACATGACAGGAAGCTCAATATTAAGAAGCTCGGTTATTCTAGTCTTAATCATATTTGTGCACTTGTTACTTTTGAATGTTTGAACTCACAGGACATATCAAACGTCGAGTTATCGCTGGGAATCACAGCGCTGGATAAACGTAGCTAGATTGCAGTCCCAATGGGAAACCCAAGAACCAGTAACCTAATAAAAACAGCGTCCAGACCAGCAGAAAACTCAATGAGTATGGCAACATCATCGCCACTACAGTACCGATGCCTGTATCTTTGACATATCGTTGTGCAAAAACCACCACCAGCGGGAAGTAAGGCATCAGTGGCGTAATAATGTTTGTTGAAGAATCACCCACGCGATATGCAGCCTGAGTAATGTCAGGCGAAATACCCAACTGCATCAACATCGGCACCAGAATCGGTGCGAGGAGTGCCCACTTCGCTGAGGCAGACCCAATAAACAGGTTGACCATGCAACTGATCATGATGACACCGACAACAGTCATGCCAGAAGGCATAGCGATGCTCTGGAGTATACCCGCACCCTGCAGTGCAAGTAGCGCACCTAGGTTTGAGCGGGCAAACTCACTGATAAAAAGAGAGGCGAAAAAAGCCATCACCAAATAATACGACATGCCTCTCATCGACTCGCTCATCCCGGTCACAATATCGTGATGAGAATTCACTGTCCCGGCGACATAACCATAAACAATTCCCGGTACTAGAAAGAAAATGAAAATTAGCGTGACGATACTTGCCATCAGTGGCGAACCGGATGCCGCCAGACCGCCGCTCGCTGCGCGCCAACTCGACTCATCTGGAAAAGATGTCACGATGAGTATGACTGCTGTGACAACCATAGACACAAGCGCCATGTTCAACCCTTTCCTTTCTGAATCAGTTAGGGGCTCCAATGCCGGCGCATCGGCAAGATCACCATCAACCACAGTATTACCGAGTCTTGGTTCTATGACCTTATCAGTCAAATACCAACCGACACCTACAACCATCAGGCAGGAAGCTGAAGTAAAGAACCAATTATTCAGTGGATTCAGAGTGATTTCTGGATCGATAATTTGTGCCGCCGCCTGGGTAATACCCTGTAACAAAGGGTCAATCATCGAGGGAACAAAATTAGCACTGAAGCCGCCGGAAACACCCGCAAAAGCGCACGCTATTCCAGCAAGCGGATGTCGACCTGCGGCTTGAAATATTACAGCACCAAGCGGAATCACAAGCACATAACCCGCATCACCACCGCTATGGCTAACAATTGCTACTAGCAAAAGCATCGGCGTTAGAATTTTAGGTGACGTAATGTTAAGTAACGATTTAAGCCCGGCGCGGATAAACCCGGTGTGATCGGCGACTCCAATTCCCAGCATTGCGACAAGCACAACGCCAAGGGGGTGAAAACCAACAAAGGTTTTCACCATGTTAGACGTAAACCAAGTTAAGGACTCGCCGGTCAATAAATTACTGATGACGATAGCCTCACCGGATCTCGGATCGATATGACTATAGGTTAATTGTGAAAATATCGCGGAACAAACCCAAACGACAAGTAGCAGAATGAAAAATAATAATGCAGGGTCTGGTAACTTGTTTCCAATTGTTTCAATTTTATCAAGCCAGCTATTCTTTTTGGTACTGGCCGTTGTCGTTGCGTCAGTCACGATATCCCCTGTTTAATTTATTGTTCTTTTGGCGCTCTAGGAATCAAGCCTGGTTCTTAGAAATCGAACCGTTCTTTGCCATGCAAGCTGAGCAGCGCTTTCATCGTACCGTGGCGTTGTGTTGTTATGGAAACCATGTAGTGCGCCTTTATAGATGTAAGACTCAAATTTGACCTCAGCAGCACGAAGCGCCGCCTCGTAAGCTGGTGCGCCGGCTAACAGTCGCGTGTCTTTTTCTCCATGGTGAATCTGCATCTCTGCCTTGATTTTGCCAACCTGAGTTAGATCGGGTGCACCACCATAAAACGCAACGCCCGCCTTTAAGCTCGTGACCTTCGTTGCCAGACTATTTACGACACTACCACCATAGCAAAAGCCGACTGCACCCACGTTCCCAGCACCCTGTAATCGCTCAAGATATTTAGCCGCCGCGACCCAGTTTTTCATCATTTCGCCGCGATCGAGCTTCTTCATCATCTCCCGACCTTCCTCATCATTACCCGGCCACCCGCCCAATGAGCTAAGACCATCCGGCGCAAAGGCGATAAACCCCGCTAGCCCCAATCTCCTTGCAACATCTTCCACGTAAGGGTTTCTACCGCGGTTTTCATGAATGACAAGCACTGCTGGTAACTTGCCCTTTTTTGCAGGATATGCAGGCTTAACAAGATAACCGTTCCAGTCGTCCGGAGATCTAAAAACCTTTGATTCTATGATGAGATTCCTATCATCAGGATTGACTTCCGCTGCGCCTGCATACTGTGGATTGAGGGCATCTAGCATTGATGCAGCAGTGACCGAACCAATGGCAAATATACTGGCTCGACTGAGGAATTCTCGCCGATCAATAAATCCATGTACGTACTGATCAAATGCGTCCAATACCGGCGCGGGAAAATCCTTAGATGTCTTGCTGGATCGCATTGTCATATCAAATATACCTTCTAATTCAAACTTTCTATCCGGCCTAAAACCCCTCATATGCGCTAAGCAATAGCGTTAATAAGGCTTATACCAAGTCTATACCTTAGCGCTGGTGCTCACTGTATTGCAACGGGGATCTTTTAGAGAAGCTAATCTCCTAGCAAGCACCCTATGCCAGCCCTACAAACCATTGACCAAACGGTTTACCTCCCTTTTAGGTCAGTAATGTGACTTCTTTCGAGCCTGACATTTCAAACAGTTTTTATTTATGGATTAACGGAGTAGAATTTTTTAACTGGATGCAACGAGAGTCAACTTATGGCAAACGGAATCGACAGAAGAGCTTTTTTAAAATTTGGCGCAATCAGCGTGACAGGCATCGCACAAGCAACCGCGAGCTCGGCCCTCACAGCGGCTCACGACCCCGTCGTCAAGCAATACGTGCCGCTAGGTAAAACCGGATTGAGAATGTCTGATATCTCATTCGGTTCGAGCCAAATCAGAAGAGGTCAAGAGGATCTCGTCAGACATGCACTCGCAAGGGGCGTCAATTATTTTGATACTGCAGAAGACTATGCTGGCGGTGCTTCAGAACCCGTATTAGGCAATGCGCTAAAAGCGGACCGTGACAAAGTCATCATTGCGACCAAGACCAAAGCTTATGCATCGAGCAGCGCTGAAGAATTAATGACTTCGCTAGAAAGAAGCTTGGCCAGACTAAAAACAGATTACATCGATATTTATTTTAATCATGCAGTTAACTCATTAGATCGTTTGCAGAACCCTGAATGGTTTGAGTTTGCAAGGAAGGCAAAGCAGCAAGGTAAGATTCGCTTTACTGGTATGTCTGGTCACGCAGGTAACCTCGCAGATTGTGTGGACTATGCCGTCGAACATCATCTTTTTGATGTCTTATTACTCGCACAAAATTTTGGCCAAGACCCAGCATTCTACGAGAAGTTCGTGAGATCCTTCGACTGGGTAGCTAAACAACCTCGGCTTCCTGAAGCAATGAAAAAGGCAAAAGAAAAAGGTATCGGTATCATTGGTATGAAAGTACTGAGAGGTGCGAAACTGAATGATATGCGACCTTTCGAAAATACAGGGGCAACCTATGCCCAGGCAGCATTTAAATGGACGTTATCTCAGCCTTATGTTGATGCTGCTATCATTTCCATGACTTCCAAGACTAATATCGATGAGTTTTTAGGTGCTTCGGGCCAGCGCCAGGTCACCGATACAGACTTCAAGCTATTAGAGCAATATGCTCGACTAACGGACCTAACTTACTGTCGACATGCCTGTAATGATTGCGAAGGTAGCTGCCCATATAATGTCGAAATAGCAGATGTGTTAAGAACAAGAATGTACGCCGTTGATTACGGTAATTTAACCTTCGCAAAATCTGAATATGCGCAAATCGAATCAAACGCAAATGCTTGTTTGTCTTGCGACGGCAAACCATGTCAGGATGCGTGCACCCACGGCATCTCAATTTCAAGTTACTGTGGCCCCACACACATTATGTTGAGCTAGTTACAAAATGCATATTCACCTTGATTTAGTTGGTGGGCTGTCTGGCAATATGTTTGTTGGCGCCATGCTCGATCAACTTAAAATTTCAGCATCAACGCTACTCTCACAAATTGAGTTGGCGGGGTTTGCAGATTTGGTAAAACTTACCGTTGTGGATAAAAATGACGGTATTCTGACTGGAACCTACTTCAACGTTATCGCTGATGATGATGCCCATCATCACCGACACTATCGTGATATCAAACTTCGCATAGAGCAATCACCCCTTGATAACGATACAAAGCGAATATGCCTAAGTATCTTTCATCTGTTAGCCGTTGCAGAAGCGACTGTCCACGGCCGTGAAGTTGAAGAAGTTGTATTTCATGAAGTTGGTGCCTGGGATTCAATCGCGGATATAGTGACTGCTGCTTGGTTAATTACTCAAGCTAAGGTTACGAGCAGTTCAGCCTCACCCATCCCTCTCGGCGGTGGACGCGTGCAAACTGCACACGGCTCCTTACCCGTTCCAGCACCGGCAACTGAGTTGTTGTTGCAAGGTTTTGAATTTGTGGATGACGGCATTAGCGGCGAGAGAATTACGCCTACGGGAGCCGCTATCCTCAAGTATCTAAATCCGGGTAGTAAACCCAAAACTTCAACGCTGATGGGCTCAGGTTACGGCTTTGGCTCGAAGAGATTTCCGGGAATTTCCAATGTTGTGCGGATACTTTTTTTTGCGGATACCAGCATCATCGCGCAAGTACCGCTGGATCAGGCAAGTCTGCCACAGGCTAATGTACCAAAAACTCATAGACCAAATAAAACGACACAGCCCTGGTTGACAGATGACGTTGTTCAGCTCAACTTTGAAGTCGATGACCAAACTCCGGAAGATCTTTCGGTAGCTCTAGAGTATATCAGGCAGCACCACGGCGTCTACGACGTAACACAGGCATTAGCATACGGAAAGAAGGGCCGTATCATGATCGCAGTTCAGGTACTGATTGACCCTACGACCGAAGCTAGCATTATCAATCTGTGCTTTGAAGAAACGACAACACTTGGTGTTCGCAAAACGAATATGGCGCGAGCAATCTTAAAGCGAAGTGAGTCATCAATCTCCGTCGAAGATAAAATTTATAGAGTCAAGACAGCTAAACGCCCTGAATCCACTACTTCTAAAGTAGAGATGGATGATATTGCACATCTACCGGGCTTCGCGCGCAGACAATTAAAATCTGAAATCGAATCCTAAAGAAAACACACCAAACGATTAGCTTGACGCTGGCCACAACTAACCGTGGTCAGCAAATAATTACAGCAACAACGATTGCTGCGGAAAACAGGCTAAATAACTTACGAAATTGATATAACGAAGAAAAAATGAATAACATAAACTTGGCACTCGAAAAACTGACCCAACATTTGACTTCACTAGGACCTATCTCTATTGCTGTTAGCGGGGGCGTAGACAGTATGACACTGGCAGTTATCGCAAATCGAGCCGTGTCTAATTGTCAAATCTATCATGCGATTTCACCGGCTGTTCCTCCTGCTGCCACCGAACGGGTTAAACGCTATGCAAAACTCGAAGGTTGGAAACTAGAAATTATTAATGCGAAGGAAATTGATGACCCTGAGTACGTCGCGAACCCCGCCAACCGATGTTATTTTTGTAAAAGCAATCTGTACACGACAATTGACAGATTTACCGATCTAAGGATCGCCTCTGGTACTAATCTTGATGATCTATCTGATTATCGGCCCGGACTCATCGCAGCAGATGAAAGCCAAGTAATACATCCCTATGTCGATATGGGTATTGATAAAGACACCTTGAGGAGCATAGCTAAGTACCTCTTACTAAATGATCTCTATGACTTACCAGCAGCGCCTTGCCTTTCGTCGAGAGTGACCACGGGGCTCGCTATAGATGCAGTGTTGTTACCGTTGATCGCGGTTGCTGAGGAGCAGTTATGGGCACTTTTAGCGACCGAGATTCCCCTCAAAGGCGTGCGCTGTAGAATTAGACCGTCGGAAGTTGCGATCGAAATTGAAAGCAACGAAGCACTTGATCCTATGTCAAAACTTAGTCGTCAAGCCAAGAAGATGGTTTCAAAAATCTTTAGAGATAATAATTACGAAGACCAAGTTGCTTCAGTTACGATCGAAAAGTATAAACGAGGCAGTGCTTTCCTGATTGAAACCCTCGAACTAAAAGCTTAGATAAAACAGAGCAGAAAAGCATAGAGTGCTGCAAAATCTGAACATAACAAACGATAACACTGGGTAAAGCGACAAAATGACCGGCGAAGTAAAATTGGATTTAGCGAGAGAAAGCCGAACGGGACTCTCTGAAGCAGTCTTTAGTGAAGGTAAAAGCAGTGCTCAATTGCTAGAAATTTGTGAAGAACTAAAAATACATGAAAAGAGCATGTTGTTTACCCGCCTCGCCCAAGCTCAATACGATTTAATCAATGACGCCTATCCCAACTTCCTCAATTACGACCCAATTTCCCGAACTGCCACCAACTACAGCACCAACTACAGGACACCCAGCATAGGAAAGCCCTCGAATCACGAAAACGGCGGAGGCGAAAACGGGACACCCAACAAATCATCAAATAATAAGTCATCTAGCCCTGTCGCTATTGTTAGCGGTGGCTCTTCCGATGTGCCGGTTGCAAGAGAGGTGCTGAGAACGTTGGAATACTACGATGTGCCCAGTTTGTTGATCAATGACGTTGGCGTTGCTGGATTATGGCGCCTAACGGAAAGACTTGAAGAAATTCGAGAACACAAGGTAGTAATTTGCATTGCGGGAATGGACGCTGCTTTACCCACAGTCTTAGGTGGTCTCATCTCCTCTGCGATCATCGCAGTACCGACGTCTGTGGGGTATGGCATGGTAAAGGGAGGCGAGACTGCTTTGCGATCGCTTTTGGTGAGTTGCGCGTCAGGCATCAGTGTTGTGAACATCGACAACGGTTACGGCGCAGCTTGCGCAGCGGTGCGTATTATTAACCAGATGCCTTAGCTTACGGTTTATACTTGGTTTTTTTCATAGCATTTTAGACAACACCATCCTGAACGCCTCTTTCAAATAACGGTGCAACATTTAGATTGACGGCATCGGCGGCTATCGCGTCCTCTAATGCTTGAGTGTTCTCTTCATCCATTGATGAAGCTCTAAATGAAGCTCCCGCATCCAGCACCGATTTCAACAATGTAGCATCACTACTGCTATTTAGAAATAGATTGGGACGCCGGAATACCCAGTGTACTGCACGAGTCAATGCTTCTACTTCACGGATCGGTTTGTACCAGCTAAATCGTTTCGTATCATCGGTTTCTTCCCACCTTCGCTGGGCGATTGCCTTGATAGTTTGCATCGCAATGCCCTTTTCTTGGCACAGCTTATACAATTCCTCAAACTCTCTGGCATATTGCTCATCCTGCATCGAAGCGTAGCTGTAAGGCAGCAATACAGATGTAAAATCATACTGCGCCAGACTTTTAAGATGCATTTCTGCAATGCGAGTGCCGTGGCCGGTAACACCAATAAACCTTACCAACCCTTCTTCTTTTGCCTTCAGCGCGGCCTCAAGCGCACCACCATTACCCATCGCAGTTTCCCAATCGCTATCTTGAGCTAGATTGTGGAATTGGATCAAATCAAGCTGGGATATCTGCATCCTCTCCAGTGATTGTTCTATACTCGCCCTTGCTCCATCTCCCGTGCGATCACCAGTTTTGGATGCTAGGAAAACATCTCCGCGATGATCTTGCAGATAATCTGCAAGTCTCAGCTCAGCATCTCCGTAACTCGCTGCAACATCAAAGTGATTAACGCCGTAACTTCTCACTAGTTCGATGACAGAGTCCGCTTTAGATTGTTTCATGCCCCCTAGGGCAGCGGCCCCGAATAGAATTCTGCTGCTGTTGTGTCCAGTTGAGCCAAATGGAATGGTTTCGATCATGAGTCTACCCTGTTGATTCGCCG
>JBLHWY010000082.1:0-28270 GCA_047629195.1 Candidatus Azotimanducaceae bacterium | reverse complement strand
AACGAGGTTTAGTTCTGGACCGCATTCGGGGAGGGCCGTCAAGCAAGCGGGTGGAAATGAAGCACGCATTTTCTGGCGCGGAACAGACTGGTTTAGAAGTAAACCGAGCTTAAGTAAGTGCCATTCGGGTCGGAGTAAAATTTACATTTATCCGATCCTATTAATCACAACCCATATTTTCGTACTCAGATTGTAAATACTCCTCGCCGCCAAATACTCGCGCGTACAAGTCGCAAGCACCCTCTGGGTTGTTTGAAAAGTCTTCAGCAAGAAACTGCTGTTTCAAACCTGTCATGGAGAGTTTGTCTGCTTGCATACGGATGTTGTCTGTATCGATAATCAAGATGCGTGGCACGATATTGTCTGAGCTGTCCCAGTTATTCCACGCTATTAGATTGTTAGATTGGCCGCTCCCAGGGTTGCCAGTGTAGGCAAAATTAGCCCAATAAGACCGCATTGAAGCAGACACTATTTCGAATTTTTCCCGATTGGAGTCAGGGAAAATTACTCTTAAAGGTTTAGGGAAATTACCGAATACGAAAGGTAATTCCAGTGCATGTGCGGCACCAAGTAAGTCTTTAAATGAGATAAAGCCGAGGTCACGCCAGTCATCAACGTCGAATCTGTAGGCGTAAACTTCAGTGCCTTGTGCTGCCGTCATGGCATCAGCTAGCTGGTCGACAGCCGTTATTTTCCATCCTTGTGTACCGTAACGACTGTCCCTGTTGTATCCCGCAAGGTCGTTGATGCCAGAAGGTAGGCCGCCAATTCTATCTACGCCTGAATGACCAAAACCCATGAATAATTTCACTTCGTCGCGATTGGTGCCGAGTATAATTGGCACTGGGTTGTAATTTTTAGTGTCGGAGAATATTTCTTTAGTAGACAATCCTTTTGGCAAGACATATCCATCTGCAAACAGATCTGGGTTGCCGAGCATGCCACCGGTACCATTGCCGTAGAGTGCGATGAGCTCGAATGGCGATGCCTTGTGGAGTAACTGACTGATTTCAGATGCCTGCATGTTTAGCTGCAGTGTTTTTGCTTCGGCTCTATCAGAGGCTTTACCTAACGTAATGAGGAGTTGATTGACGGTTTCCTGACTGCTTAATGCGTGTCCTGGATCTTCATCATCTATATAGTTCTCGGCAGACGCTATAGTGTTTAAATTTAGCCCGCCACTTTGAGAGATAGCTTTATGAAACAGTCCGGTAGCTAAAGGTGAAGCCATCATTGAAAGGGTGTCAAATGCACCTGCTGACTCACCGAACACCGTGACATTCTGTGCGTCGCCACCAAACTGTTCAATATTTTCCTGGACCCACTGTAGTGCCAGAATAATATCTAGCGTGCCGTAGTTGCCGGAGTTGTCAGCCATTGTCGTATCGTTCGTCCTAAGTGCCGAGTGACGGAACCAGCCGAGTGGGCCCAGTCGATAGTTAATACTCACTAACACCACATTGTTTTCGCGAGCGAGCCTCCTGCCGTCATAAATGGACGTTGCCGCTTCGCCAATGCTATTGCCGCCACCATGAATCCAGAACATGACGGGTAGTGATTTACTGTTCTCGGGTGCCCAGACATTTATAAAAAGGCAGTCTTCACTACCTTTTTTGGATTGCGAGCAGGCACTGCCAAAGGACAATGCGTTGAAGGTTTCTGACCATTTGTTGACGGGTAGTGGCGCACGCCACCTGAGTTTTCCTACGGGTGGTTGGGCGTATGGCATACCAAGCCACCCATCTACATGCTGATCGCTAAATCCAACGACGGGGCCCGTACTGATAGTTCTGGCTGTTGAGGTGTTTGCAACATTGTCTGATACTTGGACGGGGGTGAGATAGGTGTAGAGATAAATAGCTGATCCAATGATTAGCACCACGATGCTGGCAATGACATAAAGCACTTTCTTGATCAAAGAGGAGGTCCTTTTTATGGGGAAAAACAAGAAAGAATTTATCTCATGGGTCTCGATTTAGCCACCGCCCTGGTTGTTCCTAATCCTTCAGGTACTTCCCATCAAATTTGCTGAAACGAACCAGACCGCCAGGACTGGCAAAGATAAACCCAGGGATCATGGTTCTATCGACCTCCGTGGCAGACATCTCCTCGATCCCCGTTTTAGGGTTTGACATCTGAGCGCATAAAATTCACTGCATTATGATGACTACCGAAGCATCGAAGGCACCTCTCTAAGTCGCTGGCCATACAGTGTATGGCGGACAGCGTGGTGCGTAAGGCGGTGTAGTGAGTGTGAGGGCTAACCAAGAGCGGGTCGTAGCCGATTTAGTAAAATTCGCAGTGCAATGTGTTCATGCCAATTGTGAGTTAAAACAGGGTATAGAAGTTATACTGGACGCTTTTATACCTGCTGGGTGTTAGAAATGAATCTGGATAGTCTTTTAGTAGATGCCAATTGGCTACAAAACCATTTAGGTGATAGCTCGGTTCACGTAATCGATACCAGAGTTGATATCGTGCCTCGACCGCCTGGACCATCCGATTATGTCAGTCGATATAACGACTACATCGAATGCCATATTCCGGGTGCCGCCTATCTTCATATGGTTGACGATTTGTCTGACCCCAACGGGTCGTTCCCGTTTGCGCTACCATCTTATGAATCTGTGTGGCAATGCATGTCCAACATAGGCGTATCCCCAGGTGATCGGGTAGTGGTTTATGGTGATCAAATTCATTGGGCAACCCACCGTTGTTGGTGGGTGTTAGCCGTTGCCGGTGTAGCCGTGAAGCTTCTAAATATGAGCTTCAGTACCTGGGTTGGGGAGGCTCGCCCAGTCGAGCAAGGTCAAATTAGTTTTACCTCAAGCGAATACACAGCCGAGCCAAATGTGAGTTGGGTAGCAAACCAGCAAACTGTGCAAGCTAGCCTTGATCGTCCGGATATAGCGTTAGTAAATGCTTTGTCTGCAGAACAATTTGCGGGGCGAGGTCAACCGTTTGGCCGACCGGGGCGAATTCCAGGCAGCATTAGCGTGCCAAGTGCTACGCTGATTGACCGGACTAGTGGTGCGTTCCGACCGATTGATGAGTTAGCAAAGGCATTCGATGCAGCGGGCGCGAGTTCCTACAATCAATTGATTACCTATTGTGGTGGTGGAATTGCTGCGAGCACTACCTTTGTTGCTTTGCGTCTTCTAGGCTACGATAACGTTGCGCTATACGACGGATCGCTTTTGGAGTGGTCAAGTGACGCGACGCTACCATTGTTGGTAGATTAGTTTCCATAAGGTACATCCGGAAACGTGTCACTAGCAACTTTAGCAACCAGCCGTGTGGCGGGAGAATCCAGGCCTCTCACTTTTCGTCTGCACGCCGAATTGCCAGCTTATCCTGAACATCGGTTAAGGATTCAAGCGTCAGGGTATATCGGGTCAACATATAGATGGGAATAACAAAAAAGACGTTGATCGCAACACCGTCGGTGAACGCCAAACGAAAAAGCGTATCGGAATCGATTGTGCCTGCTGCCTCTCCTCGCGGAAATCCCACAACGTGGTCGAGGAGGGTGCCGCCAATAACAAGGCCAATGCTGGTGGTTGCTTTAGCGCTAAAGCCAATGACGGAGGCGAAGACACCCTCCTGGCGCATACCGGTTCGTAATTCCTGTTCGTCCACCATGTCTGCGATCATTGAAGCAAACATAATGCCTGCCACAGTTAGGCAGTAGACCAGCACGCAGCTATTAGCGATAAGCATGGTGAGTAACATAGGATCACCATTGTCGGGCCAAACATCAGCAAAACGTAACACGACTTTCAGTATGCCAACGAGCATCGCGATCGTCACGGATACTGCCACGATGTGCTGCTTTTGATAATTGCGTTGCAAAAACGGGACGGTAACAAATGCCGCGATAGCGCCAATAATCGTTAGAACAAACCATCTCAGTTCTTCCGCGGCAAACTCCCAATAAAACGTATTCATAAAACTGTCAAACACGCCACCAACGCCAGCAAGACCAGAAAACATCAGGAAGCTAATAAAAATGAGTCGCAGGTTTGGACTTTGCATCGCCGCCCACACCTGTTTAAACAAGGTCGATATGCGAAGCACAGATTTCTGCATGGGTTGACGAAGGTAGGGTATTTCCCTTTTTGTGAGGTGGGTCGTGAGCAGGCACCAGAAAGTGATAAGGATACCGACGACAATTGCAAAGGGTTCGTAGTTTTCTGGGTTTAACTGACCCACCGGATACTCTTTTGTTGCGGCGAAGACAAAGGTATAGATCGCGAATGTAAAGGTAACTCCGCCCATCCAACCCACTAGGTAGCGATAAGTGACGATCGACGTCCGCTCTACGTAGTCATCAGAGTACTCGGCTGCCAGCGCATTCCAAGGCACGACAAAAAAGGTGAATGCCAGTCGAATGAGCAGCGTTATGACGAGTAGCCAGGCAATCAGCATATTTTGTGAAAGTCCGTCAGGTGGTGTAAAAAGCAAGTACATCAAAAAGCCGAGCGGGAATGCTGCTGCATACATAAACGGGTGTCGGCGACCGAGTCGTGAGCGAAAACCGTCGGACAACGCACCCATTAAAGGGTCAGTGATAGCATCAAAAATCAATGCAATCGCGAGTACAATTGACGCGGCCGTTGCAGGCACGTGAAGTATTTGATTGTAGAAGAGTAGCAATAACGCGTTGAATGCAAAATCTTTATGGCTACCAGGTAAAGCACCTAGCCCTTGGAAAATTTTTGTAGAGATCGGAACCGGGCCCACCCGCTTCTTTTCACGGCGAAACTGACCGTAGCTGACATCGTTTTGTCGTTCACTCATCGTGTGCCTTTTTGTAACGCTGATAGGTTTGTTAGAAGAAAGAGTACCACCTATGCAACGTTGCTTTTCGATATAAACGTGATTTGCGGTTGTTAGTACTATTGTTGGGAAAACAACGATCCCGATGGGTTAATGGCTAAGAAAGAGATTCTCGTCGTTTCGCAGTAATTTGCCATTGTTTTGACTGCTTATTTCCTACATTCCTAGATTAAGCTCAGCAGTGTCCTCCACTCTAAAAAATGACCGGTATTGATCTTAAGTCGAACGAGCTAGGGTGACGGGAGGGTAGAAGTTAATTTCATACAGTGGATCCCGACTCGACTTTTTGCTGCCATAGTGGGTGATGCCATAGCGCCATTGCACGTGCGCTAGAATCCAGTTTTGGAAATTTACCAAGCTCAGTCCAGTGGGATGCAGGATCATGAAAGTCAGAACCGGCTGAAAGCATGAGTGAGTGCTCGCAAGCCAGAGTTTCCAGTCGATTCATTGTTTTGGGATCAATGCTGGGATAGCTACCCTCCAGCGCGGTGCCGCCCGCTGCTTTAAAGCTTGAGGCCAACGCGTTAAGTTTTTTGTTTTTTAGTGAATAACGACTGGGATGTGCTAGCACGGAGAACCCGCCAGCATTAGTTATCGCGCCTACGGCTTCTTCAAGACTAGCCCATTGAGGCGCGACATATAACATGCCGCGTTTTCCAAGGTGCGTCTTGAAAGCGCTTTTGCGAGTTTTACATATCAGCTTGTCTACTAGGAAATCGGCGACATGGCTTCGTGTCAGTGCGATTGCTGGCAGGGATTTAAGATAGTCCATGAGTCCCGGCGAACCGAGAGAGTTGAGTTTTTCACTCATTCCCTCAACTCGAAGCCGGCGTGACCGTTGCTGGTTCTTCAGCAATGTCTGCAATTCAATATTATGTCGATCAACAAAGAGTCCAACGACATGAATTTCCTGGCCCAGCCAATCACAGGAAATCTCGACGCCAGCAATTATGGTGACATCACCGGCATCAGGTCTGGCCTCACCAAATGCTGCCATACAGTCATGGTCCGTAATTGCGAGGTACGTTATCTGGTTGGTCAATGCCCGCGCAAGCAATGACTCGGGAGATGTCGTGCCATCGGAGTAAAAACTATGACAATGGAGATCTACTTTTATCTCGCTCTGCATTTTATGGGCTCACGGCTCTGATGACTTCATAAGTAAGGCTTGCCCGTATGTTTGAAGTTGCTGGTTAAAAGACTCAAATTAGTGGGCCATTATCACCTGTGGTTGGATTACAGCCAAACAAAAGGAGACTTTCAGCTTCGATTGATGAAAATTCCTCGAGAAATTATTGGCGTCCCATTTGACCGAAGCCAGGCTAGAGTGGCTCGTCTCCTCAACCTCGGCTGCGGTAGACCTCGCGAGCGGTCTCCCATGCGTTGATCTTGTCCCAATCATAGGTAACACCGAGGCCAGGTCCTGTTGGAACGGGTACACAGCCGTCCGCACCAACATTTTCAACACGATCACCATAGCCGTCAGCATAGATCGGGGGCTGCATGATGTTCCAAAGGCCATCCGGTCTGACGAGACCGAGTTCATAGAACAGTGTATTCGGAATCGCCGACATAAGGTGGCGATGCATTGGGCCTGCCGTATGCAACTGGATTTCCATGCCGATGGCATCGCAGAAGTGTGCAAGTTTCAAGGTCCCCGTGATGCCGCCGTCTAGTTCCGGATCAATGTGCATGATGTCCGTGCCTCCAGCGAGGACAAAGTCCGCTTTCTGTTCAAAGCCGCGGATGTGCTCGGCGATCAGCATCGGCGTTTTGATGAAATCGCGCAACCGTTTGTGAGCGACCGCGCTGGATGAAGCATCGCGGTAGGGATCTTCGTACCAGTAGAAGCCGAGGTCATCACAGGCTCGGCCAACTTCCACAGCATCCATGAATGAAGTGAGCGTTGATCCGGGGTCGGTCATGAGTTTCATGCCAGCGCCGACTCGGTCTCGCACGGCGGTCATGATGGCTATCTCTTTTGCCGCGTCGCCGTCGAAAAAGCCATGTATCTTGAAAGCTTTGATGCCTTGGGCCTGACACGAGGCCGCGAAGTCAGCGTATTTCTCGATGCTGTCGAGTCCGCCTGGTGATTTTTGCCCGTGCGCGGTGCTGGCATAGACTGGCAATCGTTCGCGATAACCGCCAAGCAAGCGACCGATGGGCGCTTCATATTTCTTGCCTGCGATGTCCCAGAGCGCCGTATCAAGGGCTGCAATTCCGGACTTATCGTAGTGGCGGTGGGAATGTTTAAGGCGCTCGAAGATGCGTTCTCGCTGTTCAGCATTCTGACCGATTAGGCCGCGTGCCATATCCTTCACCTGAGCCAAAGTCTGCGGTGCAGCGCCAAAGTGTGGCGCATAGCTGCCGGTGAGACCGTCATCAGTATCGATGGAAACAACAAATTTCTCCAGGCGAATTGATCCGCCAGCTTGGTATTTGCCGCCCCGACCAAAATCAGGTAACTCATATGCATAGGTTTGTACGGTGATACGATCAATTGTGCTCATGCGTGATATGTCCTCGTGACCGGGTGTCTTTGTGACTCGGTGGCGTTGTAACCTAGCCAAAAAAACCGAGGCAGCTATGAGGTAGCGAAATAAGAAATAGATTCCGAAACTTGCTAGCAGTCTGACATAGATTTAATCGTTTATTTCCTACTTTCTTAATCACTACATTTTTAAATTGGCAACAAGTTGCTCGAAAGTTTTGCGAGCGTGACGAGTTTTAGCGTATGTTCGTTTTAGGACACTCCACCAACCCCAAACAGAGAATGAAACATGTTCAATCTAATTCGAATAGTCGCATCTATCCTCCTATTGACGATGTACTCAGCAGCATTTGGTCATGGCGAGGTTCGGCTGGAATCCGACTCTGTACGTACGATAGTCTTTCCCGACACTGAGGAAAGAGTCACCGTCACGACTGATCTCCATACTCATTCTGTCTTTTCAGATGGCCACGTCTGGCCGTCCGTTCGGGTAGCAGAAGCAGAGAAAGACGGCATTGATGCACTGGCAATTACTGAACATTTAGAGTGGCAACCACATATCGCAGACATCCCGCACGAAGATAGAAACCGCGCTTATGAGGAAGCAGTGCGATCATCAAAAAGCCTGGACCTGACCGTCATTGCCGGTGCTGAAATTACCCGAACAGATGAAGTCGGTCACATCAATGCAGTTTTTATTCGCGATGCAAACGCACTCGTTCAAAGACCAAAGGAGTTGGCTTATGATCCTGAGCACCTTGTTGCGACCGAAGCAGATGCTGCAGCGTTAGCGGCAGAACTATCTAGTGACGCATTCGATAAATCCCATTCCGTGACTATTGATGGCAAACAAGCCTGGGCACCATTTGCTAATAAAGAAACATATTTTACATTGATAACATATCGCTATGCCGCTGCCCAAGCGCCTGAGGAAGTTCTTGCTGCTGCTAACAAACAGGGCGCTTTTGCGTTCTGGAATCATCCTGATTTCAAGTCTGCCAGACCAGAGCTCAGCGTATTTCATCGCGCAGCGATTGAAGATGGGATGTTGCATGGGGTCGAAATTGTTAATGGCGATAGATATTACGAGCATGCTTTTACGCTGGCACTGAAACATAACCTCGCGTTGATTGGGACCTCGGATGTCCACGGGTTGATTGCGTGGGACTATATCCAGAAAGGTGGTCATCGGCCGGTGACGCTTGTGTTTGCGGAATCTAATGATCCTGAATCGATTAGAGCGGCGCTGTTCGAGCGACGTACGGTGGTTTGGTGGAAGGATTCTTTGATTGGGAGGGCGCGAGATTTAGATCCTCTGTTAAAAGCGATGATCACCGTGAAAGATGCTGAGTATGGGGGAGAGTCTAGTAGATTAACCCTGAAGCTGCATAACAACTCCAGTGCTGATTTGATGTTGAAAAGCACATCCGATGTTCAAATCGTACGGCACGGACCACTGGTTAAGTTGGCAGCAAATCAGACAACTAGCCTAGACGTCATTCTCGACAAACGCGTGCAGAAATTTGACCTAAATTTTGAGGTAATCAATGCACTTATCGCGCCAGGAAAAAATGCGAATCTGGTGCTGGCTGTGAAAGTTGATTAGATGATCGGAGATAAGTCATTAACTCATCAGTGTTCTACTCTGGTTTGATAATCTTTTTAACTTATCAGCCTTGTGAGCGAGGGCGGAAACCACTCGCAATCAATGACTTCGTCACGTCCTTCATAAACCCGCATACCCAACAGGTAAGGGCCAATCGGTACAGGTAGCCAATTGGCAATATTAGCCGGTTTTGCTGCGCTTAGCTGGATCGTCAGACTGCCGTCACTATCGTATTGTAGACCTAGAGTACGATCACTGATGGACCAGCGATCAATTTCATTTTCCACGAGATACATGTCAGTGCCATAGGCCGTTAACGACCAGAATGCATTGCATGGGGGCATCGCATCGGCTTCGAAACGCAACTGAAGCAAACGCGTACCATCAGGGCGGTCTCCAGTTGAATCGGCTTGCGCCGTATAAGATCGATTTTCTATGGCCTGGTGACCGCCAAGACCAAACTTTGCGCCGACGGCGCGCTTAAGTATATCGCTACCAAAACCGGTGGCATCTCTGCCTGTACTCCAGCCGTTTTTCAGTACTGCACCAGAAACATTGAGACCGATAACAAGCTTTTCACCTTCTGCCACGCCGGCCGAAAGTGCTTCCTTAGAAATACTCGTTGGGTCATCAACAATCGCTCGTGCTTCGGCAGATAGTTGGGGATGCCAGGGTGCGGGCGGGTCTAGTTTGACGTAGCCTGTCAATTCAGTGAAAAAATCTGCGCCAGCTTTGCCGATAGCCGTTGGTCGACCTGCACGCTCAGTGTAATCGTTGGGATGTGACACGGGGGCCGTCACGTTAATGGAGCGTTGCAGCGAACGAGCCGTGTTGAGGTCTGCTGGTGATTCAACCAGCACGCGAATAATGACCCATGCAGTTGGTGTGCTTATAGTGACCACGTCACTATCATCGTTGGCTGGTGGTGTGGTTGGGTCAAATGTGACTCGAACACAAGTGCCTTCCACGCCGTGGTGTCGGCGACAGACATAGGCAACATGGGTATAAGCATCGAGGATCATCACATTCCAGTATCTGTCAGGATGATCCATAGGGGGTACATCAATTGTTAGGTCTCCATGTTGCAGGTCATACCAAGCGGATGAGTACAAGGTGTCGTTGTTCGGTACGACTATGGCGCGGTCTCTAGGTGTCGCGAGATCGTCAATATGATTCATGACACCAGTCTCTGTTTTTGAGCAGAGTAACGATCGGGTACGGTGAACCGACACCAAAGGGAACCCCCAAATATAGGCTTCAGCTGCAGGTGAGATTTCTTCAGTCTTAGCGGGTTTTGTCATGATCGGATATGAGTTCGAATTAAAAAGTAGGCGCTAGTATAACAGCCTACTTATACGTAGACTTACTGATTACGCCGTGATTTCTCAGCAAGAATCATGGGGATTCCGCCAAAGCCTTAAGTCGAGTCAGCGACTTGAGCGGAATATCGCTTAAGTTCGAGCGCACCAGAAATTCAGGCACAAGGCCCCCCGGGTCCTGGTGCTGCCGCCAGGTAACTTCAATTTCCTCGTTTGAAATTTGTTTCAATGAAAATGATCCTGACATTTCGCGAACACGGACCAGACTGGCATTTTTTGTGCTTTCACAGGCGGCCCTTTCACTTTTTAGGCAAAAATCTGGCGCGCTTTCAAAATTTATTAAGGTTTCGCCGTCAAAAGTGGTGGATATCGCGTGCAGAATTGAATCCCTGTCTCTTATCACAGGAACGCGCGTTACCTGATATAGATATGCCTCGGTGAAGCCTACAGTCTGCAACACCTCTATTCGCTCACAGCCGTACGCCCAGTCAGGCCAACTGGAGAAGTCCATTAACATAAGCATCAAGTTGCCCATCGAAGACCTAATTCTGACTTTAGCCACGAACGCGGGAATTGAAGAATCAGGAAAGTCCTCGAACCGAAGTTCGATGCCGTCTATCACTTTGACCTGATCTTTAACGGGTGTATTCGCGCAGCTTGCAGCTAGCAAAGTCACCGCTAGGGTGAGCACCAGCAAACCTTTTTTCAATATTCATGTGCCTCAAAGTATTAATAGGCGTTGCCGTCAGACGAGTATTCGATTGGGTTATTTCATCGTAATCACTTTGGACTCAGACACACAGGCTCTGTAGGTTCTCAGGAAACACCTACAACCCACTACATTCGGTGTCGACATGGAATTTTTCAATCCATGTGTCTAACCTTGTAGAATTGTTGGAAGCCGCTAATGTTCCAAGTCAGATATGTCGTTAACCCATCAGTCTTCTTCATTGCCTAAGAACAGCGGTGAATTTGAGCTATCGTATGGCTATTTTTGGACCCCGCCAAGGTGATTGCGGGTGACGATTCGATGGTGCAGTGATTGCACCGGTCGCGCGTTCTCGCCCACCACTTCTACAAACCCATCGATCTGCGACTTGGACATCTCCAATGGCGTCTCCACGACCAGCCATTGTACATTCTCGGTACATGGTGGCGTGGTCAACGAGCCCAAATAGTGCAAGAAATCAAGTTCCTTCGGTAAAATGGCATTTAGGTCGAGGGCACCACCCTTCGGGATGTAGTGCTCGCCGGCTTTGCTGGGCATATGCTCGAAGACGTCTTTGAACAAGGCGTTCTCGGCGCCTGCTTGTATTGGAATGCCTACTACAGCGATGTGGTCGAAAGCATCGACGTGGACTAGATGCAATTCCATTGGAAAGGTCTCGCCGTTGAGGGTATGTTCCGACGGAGAGTGAAAGTGACCTTGGATCAGCTCGTATTTGTGCCCATTTAACAGTAGATAGTCGTTGCCAGCCTCGCGATTTACTTGGATTGTGTGGCCGTTGTTGATCTCGTCGAGAGGGGATGCGCCGTACACCAATGACAACTCATCGTCGTGGTCCGGCGCACTCTCGGTGACTAGAGCGACGGGTGATTGGTAGGGACCGCCACTGCAGACAGCAAAGTCATCGTTGAGTGCGGCCCACTTGGCTGGCCCGTGTTCTCCTACGTACGCCCAGTGGGCTGAGTCTTTGGCCTGACGGGCGATTTCGACCGCTTCATCGTGGCGCTGATCAGCGTGGGCGATTGTTGCTGCGCTTGATAGCATGACGAAGAGGAGGGCTGCGATAACAGGGCTGTGCATAGGGATTGTCCTAACAAGAGATGCATTGTTCGGCGCAGACCTTCCATGAGATATCGCGCTGACCGTAGACCATTCACTTTAAACCCTATCTAGGCTAGATTGCAAAAGTATCCCGAGTGGGATTTTTGCCTCATTGGCCTTTTGATTTTAAGATCACATAGCGAAGATACAGAAGTCTCCTTGAATTGCACCATGTTAAAGCTGCCTTTTTCAAAGCTATGCCGAGGTCAGCCTTTTCGGTTTGTTTTTTGGTAACAGGTGCTTATGATGACTCGTCGAATACCATAATACCGGAAATAGTAATGAGAATGCCGTCGATTTTGATTACCGTACTGTCAGTCATCTTTGTATCTGCATGTTCAAATGCAGAAGAAGAATCTATGACAAAGCCTAATACTAACGCGCCAAAAAGTGTCAGGGTGGACAGATTGAAACAGCTGAGCATTCCTGCTCCGGCAGCGAAGAAAGTGGGCCATGTTAGAGAGTATCATGGCAAAGCGCTTTCGGATTCGTACTATTGGCTGAAAGATCAGGGTTATCCGGAAGTTAATGATCAACCCATTATTGACTATCTTAACGAAGAAAACGCGTACTTTGGCGCGTTTTTGAAATCCAACGAGCCGCTGGTCGACATCATATTTGAAGAGTTTAAAGGAAGAACTAATCAGATTGAAACTTCAGTACCCTGGATAAGTAATGGTTATGAATACAAATGGTATTACAAGGAAGGCGAAGAATATCGAACACGCAGTCGAAAGAATCTGCAAACAGCAGAAGAAGAAGTTTTCCTGAGTGAGACTGAATTAGCTGAAGGGTATGACTATTTCTCTTTGGGCGGCTATGACATTAGCCAAGATAACCGTTTCCTCACCTATTCAATTAATACCGACGGTAGTGAAAGATATCAGCTTTTCATTAAGGATTTACAAACCGGTGAACTGTTATCTGACAATTTAACCGATGCAGGAGGTGGAGCTAGGTTTAGCTCTGATAGTAAATCGCTAATTTATTCCAAACTGGATTCCGTGAAGTGGCGGACGAAGAGCATTAACGTGCATGTTATTGGCACTGAACAATCGCAAGATGCAATTTTACTTACTGAAGAAGATGATGGGTTTTTTCTTGGTTTTGGCATCACCAGTGACGAGAAGTATTTTGTTTTGGTTAGCGCTCAACGTGAAGTGCAAGAAACTCATGTCGTTCCTGCAGACAATTTGTTTGCAAAGCCAACGATGCTGGTTTCCAGAGAATTAGGCTTCTCTAATTCTGTTGATCATGCAGGTGGTCACTTCTATATATTGGCCAATGACTCACACAAAAATTTCAGATTAGCCAAAGTAGATGATAAAAATCCTGCGTATGAAAAATGGCAGACCTTGATTGAAGGCTCTGACCAGCTTTATCTACAAGAGATGCAAACATTTAAGAACTTCATTGCCTTGCAGGCTCGCGAAAATGGCATAGATCAGATACGTATTCGTCAATACGACGGCGCTATGGAAGACATTAATTTCCCCGAAGAGGTCTATGCAGCATCGTTAGGTAATAGTGCTGAATTCGAACAAAATTTTATCCGCATAGATTATGAATCGATGATCACACCTGAAACCGTATTCGATTACGATGTTTCGGAGAAGACGTTGATCACTAGAAAAGTTCAAAAAATCCCCTCCGGTTATGATAAATCAGAATATGTCACAGAGCGTAAAATGGCTCCGGTTCGAGACGGCGTTAAGGTGCCTGTTTCTATTGTCTATAAAAAAGGGTTCAAAAAAGACGCCAGCCAACCGTTGTTTTTGTATGGCTATGGCGCTTATGGTTATACGGTCTCGCCTGAATTCTCAACGCTCAGACTAAGCTTGTTGGATCGCGGTTTTGCCTACGCAATCGCTCATGTTAGGGGCAGCGACATGATGGGCTATCAATGGTATCTAGATGGTAAATTGAAGAAGCGTACTAACACCTTCAACGACTTTGTTGATGTCGGTAGGTATTTGGTCAAAGAAAATTATGTGACTGCCGGTAATATCTCTATCGAAGGGAGCAGTGCTGGAGGTGAATTGATCGGTGCCGCGGTGATTGCGGCACCGGATTTGTGGCGTTCGGCAACCTTAGGTGTTCCATTTGTTGATGTGCTAAATACTATGCTAGATGCAGACCTGCCTTTAACTCCGCCGGAATGGAAAGAGTGGGGTAATCCTTTGGAAGATCCGGACGCTTACGATCTGTTGCTGAGTTATTCCCCTTACGACAATATCGTGGCGCGTGAGTATCCACCAATGTTTGTGTCAGGTGGTATTAATGATCCCAGAGTGACTTATTGGGAGCCGGCAAAGTGGACAGCAAAAATGCGAGAATTTATGACCGATGATAATTTGTTGATAATGCGCATCAACATGGGTTCGGGGCATTTTTCAAATAGCGGACGTTATGGCAGGTTAAGAGACTATGCTGAAGAATATACTTTTGCGCTTCGGTCCCACGGTATAACTGAATAGTGTATCAGGCCTTATTAGTAACTCTTGGGTAGGTGCCCCGCAACCCGGGCTAGATGCTAAAACCGCTAAGAGATTCTTGAAGCGAATGTCAAAGAAACGCGAAGGTAAACCAAAGAAAATTGTTAGAGGAAATTCAGGTAGGTTTGTTTTCTAGAAATTTCAATCTGGGAAGAGTTCAAAATTCTTTAATTCTGGCTCGAGGCTTGCCCAGCAAGCCTTTTCAGATACAAAAATATTGGCCTGCACTTTCTCTCTTATTTCCGATTTTAGCGATCCAGCCGGAACAATTAAAGAGGTTAGTGTTTTGTTGACGAAAGGAACCGCAGAGCCACAGGACTTGCAAAATGATTTTGAGAACTCTCGATCTGGGTGTTCATATACAACAACTGAATCTATGCCTTTCAACCACGATATATTCTGTGGATGAGTCAATAAGTTAGATGCGAAGGCAGAACCAGTCAAAGTTTGACATTGTTTGCAATGACATAGATAGAAGGCTTTAAAATCTTGGTCAAGTTCAAATTCGATTGCGCCGCACAAGCAGCCACCATTTATCATATTGCTCATAATCTTTAAATGTGCCTGTAGTAGATTCTTTCTCAATTGAGTAAGTAACTTCTATCAAAAATCATAGGATTTACTCGTTGCTTCGGAGAAGTCAGCATAACCTACCGTGTTAAATGAACCACCTATTATCGTTTAAAAAATATTGGTTGAAATCTAGTTCCAAGCCGCTCTTAATTTTACGTTGTGCAGTGATAATGCCACTTATCGCACTACCACTGCCAACGCATCGATCTATTTAGAACCTCGCGTTTAGTGCCATGAAGTAGTAACTACCTTGCCATGGAACAAAAGAACCCGAAGAGTATAGTCGACCACAACAGTAGTCGTTATCATTCACGCTGCGATCAATTTGATCAGGGTATGCATCAAACAGGTTGCGACCCCCAGCTGTAACACCGAGGACCTCAGTGAACTGATAGGTACCTTCGAGATCAAAAAACACGACTGAGTCAAAGGTCTGAAAGCCTGTAAACGTGCTACCACTATCATCAGAATCATCTGATTCTCCGAAGTAACTTGCTCGGGCTACCATACTGAAAGACTCGTTAAAGTTATGTGCGGCGGTAAATATACCTCTAAAGTTCGGCGCCTGGTTCTCGAAATCGTAAACTTCTTCAACGCCTAGAAATGCACTGGCATCACTCTCGACGGAAGATTTATTGTAGTTCATGGATGCTGTCAGCTGTGTGCTCTGATTATTGCCCCACTCAACCGGCATGGTCGCTACTAGGTCAACACCTTGCGATGAGCTATCAAAAGCGTTGGTAAAGTAAAATACACCACCAATCGTATTGGCACCGACTACACCGGCGCTATCAAGCGCTGTGAAATTATCGAATGCGGCGCCAGAGGTCGGATCTGTTGAGACATCGCGAGTTGTAATTGAATAGAAACGGTCGTCGATATCAATCCGATAGAAATCCAAGGTTAAGCTGATTTCAGCAAAGTCCGCTGTAAGCCCAATTGTATAATTGGTGGACGATTCTGGCTGAAGCGGGGCAGCGCCAAGTGCCGCCGCAACATCACCACTGGCAGGGAACAAACCGGTCGCCACAGGAAATCCATCGGGAAGTCGGGTGGACACGTTAGTCGTACCTTGCTGCCCAGGCGTAGGCGCTCGGAAGCCGGTGCCTACGGATCCGCGAATAGCGAATGAGTCATTAAACCTGTACAGAGTCGCGAGTTTACCAACGACCTCGCTACCGAAGTCGGAATAGTCCTCGTAACGCAGCGCTGCTTGCAGAAACAGGTCTTCTGTCACATCTGCGCTTAAATCACCATAAAACGCATAGGAGTCGCGACTATAGTCTTCTGAAAATGCAGGAGAGAAACCAGGAAAACCGTTAGAGCCAACGCCTACTGCTGTAAAAGCAGGATCGTCGCTGTTAGCACAATCAAGGGTTGATCCTGCGGTTATAACAGCCGTACCTGCCGCGGTAGCGGTTCCAGCGTTACAGAACCCGAATGGATCAGAAGCAGCAAAGGGGCCGGGAGCGTATGACTCTACTTGGCTACTGGCGGTGATTTCATAAGTTTCATCAAGATAGCTGACGCCGAAAGCTAGAACTGCAGGGACACCACCTAAATCGAAGTCCTGGTAGAAATCAGCCTGAAACTGGAGTTCTTCGTTAGTAAGATCTCCAGGGCGAAAATCTGTTGGAGAATCTGGACCCAACGATGGGTTGATGGTGTTGAATAAGCGATAAGAAATTTCGTTTGATCCGTAACGTAAGCTCACATCCCAGCCTAAACCAGATTCAGTGACGCCTTTGACACCAGAGGCAATCGAGATGTCTGTGACCTCACCTTCAAATCTTGGCGTGAAACCGCCTGGAAACTTTTCAAGCGGACTATAGAGGCTTCCGTCTTCGAGGCGTAGATCTTCAATTGTGCCGTTGCCAGGATAGCGATAGAAGAAACCGCCGTCAGCTTTACTCGCTGAGTAACTGCCGAACGAATACAGCTCAACCGAGTCAGTAAGGTCTATGCCTGCGTTGTAAAATAATCTTACAGCCTCGGAATTAGGCGTACCCCAGGGCATAACATTTTCACCTTCAATAGAAGCAGAGGAGATGCCGGCGGGGAAAGCCTGCTGTAACCCATCGAGGCGAGCGTCGGTTGCATTTGGCCGGCCCAAAACAAAATCTGCATAGCCTGCGGTCGGATCGAATCGTGGATTGTTAGGATCGAGGCAGAACCAAGATTCGCAATATTGTTCTGAACGCTCAGTAAAGTCCTGATTCGCGACTTCACCTGAAATGCTCAAGAACCCTGTTTCGCCAAGTGGGAAACCAATGTTACCCTGGATCGTTACATCAGAGCCGTCTCCTTCCCCAAACTGACCGCCATTGATGGTTAAGCTGCCGCCTTCCGTGTTGTTCTTGAGGTTGAAGTTAATGACGCCAGCGATAGCGTCTGAGCCATACTGGGCAGATGCGCCGTCTCGTAGAACCTCAATACTCTGTATTGCACTAGCGGGTATTGTTGCAACGTCTGGTCCCTGCGTTCCGGAACCGCCGATCGACACGAGAGCAGCCCGGTGACGTCGCTTTCCGTTGACGAGTACCAGCGTATGATGCGAAGGCAAGTCGCGCAGCGATAATGGGCGAATGAAGGTTCCGCCGTCGCTGATAGGTTGCCTGCTCACATTAAATGAAGGCACCAGCGTCTGTAGGATGTCGTTCATATCTGTGTAAGAAACTGTATCGAGCGCTGCAGAGTTAAATACGTCTACGGGAACGGCAGAGTCAGTGACGGTCCGTGGCTTTCCTCTTAAGCCGGAAACCATCACTTCCTCCATTTCTTCTGCACCGAAGGCAGGCGCAGATTGCAATCCAATGGCGCTACCTGCTGCCATCGCCCCAATTAAAAAGTTTGACAATAGACTTACTCGTCCACCGCGTGGTGTTTTTTTCATGCTTAAATCCCCATCGTGATTTTTGAACTCTAGAAATCGATTTAATGCAGAATTCGGGCCACAGTTGAATGGCGAAGAATTGAAGCGCATGCAAAATTTGATGAACCAGTTTTGACGCGGGATGATTCCAGTAGAAAACGCTAGAAAAATAGGAGTTCACGGTCATTGGTGGCTGGATAAATTCACTCAATGCTTATCAATCATGCACCATGTTAGGCCTACACTAGTTAAAGTCTGATCGCTTACCTGCGCCATTGCAGCGCGAAGCCTGATCCAAATAGGTGCGATAGTCATACTCAGTTTTGCCCCCCTGCCATCTGGTCCGCTATCTATGCTACTGCACCTAGGTGAATAATCAGTCCACATGCACGTTCTCCGTCCAAAGACATGGGCTGTCATATCTTCGTTTGAAGCAAAGCAGGTTTTGTCGATTCCTTCCCTGTTGTGCAGTATGAAGGTCCATGCCGATTGTGAAGAAACTTGGTTCTGCGTCTTCGATCATCGAGATAGTAATATTCATGTCAGGTTGAGCTTAGGCAAGCGCCATTCTTCTCCGACCCTCTTTAGTTGTTCGCGCTTGTGTCTCAGATGGTGGCGTGGCTATATGGTGCACTCGAAAAGTAGGGGAAGAATAAGTTGACCAAGAAAATCGCTTTTGTCTGTAGTCGCGGGCCTAATGCTGTAGAGGCTCTGCGTTTATTGTCCGAAAAATACGAAACAGTGGAACCAGACGACGCGGATGTCATTGTCGCGCTAGGCGGTGATGGTTACATGCTGGAGGCGATTCACCGTAACATGCAGCGCAACGTGCCTATTTACGGCATGAACCGCGGAACAGTTGGTTTTCTATTAAACGCGTTTGATCTAGACGGGCTTATGGAACGTCTAGATAACGCCCATGAAATCAAGCTTAGCCCACTTCACATGCGGGTTACGACAGATTCTGGTATCGAGCAAGACGCTTATGCTTTCAACGAGGTATCGCTGTTAAGACAAACTCGCCAAGCTGCAAACCTTCAAGTGAAGATCGATGGTAAAGTGCGCATTGAAACATTGATGTGTGATGGCTGTTTAGTAGCAACACCTGCCGGTAGTACAGCTTACAATTTGTCTGCGCACGGTCCGATTTTGCCTATTGGTTCTAGCGTACTTGCACTTACTCCTATTAGCGCGTTTCGACCGCGGCGTTGGCAAGGCGCGGTGCTGCCCCAGGAAGCGCGAATTCATCTTACCGTGCTCGATCACTACAAAAGACCGGTGAGTGCGGTGGCCGACGCGCATGAAGTGCGTAACGTTGCCGAGGTTGAAATTCGCATAGCTGCCGAAAGAGAAGTAACTTTATTGTTCGATGCTGATCATAATTTGGAAGAACGTATTCTCAACGAGCAATTCATTCCCTAAGGAGAGGGCTGGGTCAATTAAAGTAGAAATATGGGCGAATGTGGCCTGTTAACGCCTTATTCAAATTGTTTAAAACTCGGCGTCTTCATCAAGGTGCCTTAGACAATTTTTCTGTTTTACTTTTACTTTTGTCTTATTCCACCGCATGCTAGCCGTGTACACCCCGACTAGCAAAAAAAGCAGAAAACCAAATACAAACGACATGTTTTTTTCCAATTGATATTTGCAGGTACTTACGTTGCTACTGCCAAAATAGATTGGCGGATGGACTAATTGTTCTGCTAATTCGCCCTTTCGCTTTGATCTTAAGAGATCAGACGGGTAGGCGTTAGCGTTGAGACGTGTAAATTATGCCTGCGATCATAAATCCGCTTTGCAAGATAGCTGTACGCGTCACCCAGACAACGTTAAATCACGCAGCCAGGAACGAACTATTTCGGGTTTACTCTTGAGAATGGCTTTTTTGAGCACCGTGACTGGAGCAGCAGAAATACTGATTTATTTAAATTTTCGATAGTAGCTGAACTTTTCCTAGGGATCGGGATCTCATTAATAGCGACAAGTGATTGTGGCAAATTTGATAGGTAGATTCAGTGGATTATTTCCCCGTAAAACATTGAAGCACTACAATCCCATCCATGTATTCCCCAGTATGTGGATGGGATTTTTATTTACTCTGACCCCACCGTTCAATTCCTGACTTCAACATGCTGCAAAAATCCGTTGAATGTTAGGACGTACTCATTCCCTTTTGATTCATTAACCTCACCCAAACTGTTTAGGCTTATTAAAGAGAATTCTATATGCGCGACTCCGTGGCGAATCTCTTCAATATGATCGATGCTCCATTTGAGCGACTGGAACGAGGTATGAAATGCTCTCATCATCGTCATTATTTGAGACTTGCCAAGATACACCCCCGTATTTACAGAGCTATATGTAGATGAATCGGTAAACATTGATTCAATTGAGTCCATATCACTTTTGCTAGACAGTTCAAAGTATCGCTTAGCTATTTCAATCGTGCTTGACATGTTGCGCTCCTTTATTCCATGACTGCTTGAGGTCGCCTAGTCGCTTCATTGCGTAAGCGATCTCCTCGCCTGTTTTGCTTCCGGGTGGCGGTTTCTCGCCAAAGCTTAGATAGTGCGACTTGAAGGCAGTGCGATAAGCCACCGTAGTTTGATCGGAATGTGCTCGGCTGATGTCTTTATTAAGGATGTAGCGCCACATGATCCGGTCGCCGATACAATGAAGGTCGGCGGGAATAGACCACCAGAGCGGCACGAACTCGAACGCTATCTTCGTCAGCAGCAGGCAGTTTGTATCCGTGAAACGTTCACCGTCCACCCCCGTGCAAGGTCCTAGAAGTGTGCCGTCTAATCGGTGGAGGTTACGTCGACTAGTGCAGACGGCGGCGCCGGTGCGCTGGTGCAGGCTGACTAGGGAGTGAATGTGGTCCGTTTGGTACCAATTGTCGGCATCGAGGTAAGTCACGGCATCGAAGCCTTGGTTGATGGCTGATACCGAACCGACACCACGCGGAGTGTCGCCGTAGTCGGCGTGATTGGCGCTTAGTTTCAGGTGCTGCACAGAAAGCTGCGTGAGCCAATCCTGTGATTCGCCGTCGGCGACGAGGATGTGCGTGCACGGATAGGTCTGTTTGCGGACGCTGTCGATGCAAGCCTCCAACATTCCGCGCGCCTCACGAAAGTAGGGAGTGATTACAGCCACCCTCATCGTCGGCGCATCTCGGCTGGCGGTGCCTGTTCCCAGTTAATCGCTTCGTGCTCACAGTCAAGCATATGTTCTCCTTTGAGGCGATTGTGCGGGTGATTGTGCGGGCGATGAGGCGTTTCCATAACGACCCGCTGATGGCTGATCTTGGCTCTCTTGATTCGAGACGGTGAGCATTTCTTCCTCCAGTAGGAGATAAATGAATGGAAATAGTGAGGTCGGTTCAATAAATTAAATTCCCCTGTTGTTTGTGCCGAATCTTGCTTCAAGGATTGCTGTGACATATCGAGAGCTTTTCCAATCTACGCTGACGACGGCAATTAGTACGATTGGCCATGATCACCTATGGGTGGAGGGCTGATGTTTACAAGCGCGCTTGCACCCATTGAACGATTTCATCTGACGCTCGCGAACGTGGATCAGCCCATTCAGTTGCGAGCTCGCCTACAGGTTGTAAATAATGGTCTGCACAAGGCAGGTGCACCAATGTTTTGTCGGTAGCACCAGCGTTGTCAGTCATTAAGCGCTGCTGAGCTGGGTATATATCCATATCGCCATCGGCAGAGATAAACAACGTTGGCACACTGACGCCTTTGATTGTCTCGTACAAGTTTGCATAACTGGCCGTGCCACTCCAGGTACTGAGCCAACCGCGAGGGGTCATGATGCGAGACAACCCGCCGGCGCCATAATTGGTGTTATACGGATCTTGTCCGGCGGCAAAAATAGACCCAATGGGGCGGTTCGATGGATCGATGTTCGGATCAAGAAAGGTGGGGTTAGCTAGCGTGCGATAGATCACCATGTATCTAAAAAGCTTGGCTCGCCTGCGTATGCGCTGTTGATCTGTATTTTGTAGCTCTGCAAAGTACGTTGAGCGCTGTGTTTTTCGGGCCTGATTCCGGTCAGCAATAAGCTCGCGTGCAATGGCATCGAGTCTTAAGCTTCTATCGAGTTGTGCTTGCCTATAGCGCTCTAACCACTGTAGGTCGTAGCTACTTTCAGCAGGCCAGGCTTGATAACCATTGGCTTCGTTGTACATATCGAGATCCGGATCCCAGCTCTGGGGATCTTGCTCATTGACAATGGAAGGATCTAGCGCATTGAGCATGTAGTTACCTTGACCCGGGTGCGCTGCGAGCCCAACGTAGAGGTCGAAAGGTGGCATTTCTGCACCCGCCAGATTGACTGGGTCGCCGGAAGGGGCTGCTGTTCGACGCTCACTAGGCGCCTTTTCCGCTTGTTCTTGATAATAGCCGAACAACGAACCGCCACCACTGTTGCCGACGCCGACGATGGTTTCAAACCCCATCTCACGTAAGTGGCGAATACCTGCAGCTAGGTCCAAGAGCAGTCTTTCATGCAGACAATCGGCGTCGTTGTTCAAATAGCGTGGGTCGTGGCCAAACAGTGCCATACCTCGAGGCGGTATATACCCAGCCAGATAATGTCGACTCATTCGGCCCCGAGGATGCATCACGTAGATACACACTTTGCTGCTCGGATTGTCCGTAGGTCGGTAGAGAATTCCTTGGCTGACTGCTCCGTCGTCTGCTTGCAGGTAAATGTTTTCCTGTTTTTGATCAGACGCAAAAACCGGCAGCGCCTCTTTTAGTGAAGGTATGTACTGCTGAGCACGTGTAGTCAATTGGTTCTCCTGCCATAAATGGGGTCAGAGTAAAATTTACATTACCCAGACATTTGTTGCTGGCCTGCGTCATGACATTCTATGAGATGTCGAAAGCGCTTCCAGCTCAATATAACGACGGCAGTGAATATTGGCCGCCCTGATGTCCCATGCGTTGAGGGCTTTTTATTCGTTAACGAACAGGATCGATGGGGGTTGGGATGACGATACTAGCTTCGATGAGTTCGGCAGCATCCAAACATAAGTCTTCGCGCCACAGATCACTGTAGATCTGTATTCCTGTCGGCAGACTATCGGCTATGCCCATAGGCACAGCCACCGAAGGCAGGCCCAGGACATTCCCCGGGGTGATAAACTTTATCGTATCGAGCAGCAGATCCAGGCCTGTTTCACGATTGAGATCCGCGGCATACTCCCAGGGTAACTGAGTCCAAGTTGGACCTATCACCACAGGATAGTCGACAAAAAATTCGGACCAAAGTCGAATGAGTCGTGATCGTGCGGCGTGCACTGCGCCATTGCTAACATTCGGTTTGTAACGTTCCACCAATTGTCCTAGCGTCACACCAAGTTCTGGCGTAATGATTGGTTGAATCAGTGGCACAATTTCGGAGAAGTCGATCGCAAATATATTTCCCCAGAGTTCGGTGACCTGCTCGAGTTCCGGCGGTGACGCGGTTTCAACCTCATAACCTGCATCAGCTAGAATCTCACCAGCTCGCTGGATGGCTTTGAGCGTTGCATCCGGTAACTTTACCCCGGCGAATTCTGTCACAAGTGCCGCTCTTTTTTGTTCTGGTTTTGGTCCTTGCAGATTTGCATCGACCGACCTTGGATCGCGAATATCTCTACCTGATAAAATTGACAGCCCCAGCTTCAGGTCTTTAACGCTCCGGGCCATGGGTCCCTGAACCAACATCGCCTGTACTGCCATGCCGGCATCTTTAGGCTCTAGGGAGGATGCATGGGGGATCCTGCCTTGTGTCGGTTTTAGCGAAGTAATGCCACAACAGTAAGCAGGATTTCTTAGCGAGCCACCAATGTCATTGCCTAATCCAAATGGCGTCATGCCGGTGGCGATTGCTGCCGCATCACCACCGCTCGACCCTCCTGCTGTCAATGTGGGATGCCACGGATTAATTGTTCGACCTCGCAGTGGATTGTCAGTGGATAAACGCAAACCCATTTCTGGCATATTAGTTCGTCCTATTGGAATTGCGCCTGCTGCTTTCATACGGGCGACAACAGGCGCATCTTCTGAAGGCATTGAGTCAGAAAACACGGCAATGCCATTTGTTGTGGCACTGCCAACACAATCGATATTTTCCTTGATGGTAAAAGGAACACCGTGAAGGGGGCCAACCTGACCATTCTCCGCAAGCACCGCGTCGGCTTTGGCAGCAGCAATCTTGGCGGTCTCACCCAAATTAACTGTAATGGCATTGACGTAATTATTAATGGAATCAATTCGATCGAGATGTGCTTGCACCACTTCCTGGCTTGATACGTCGCCATTTTTGATTAACTGGGCAAGGTCGTTGGCAGTATGCTGGTAGAGTTCAGTCATCGTGATATCGCCTTAATAATTAGCTTAAAGTATTACACAGATTTATCTAAAGTATTATCATTTGGTTTCCAACAAGATATTAATTATGACGAAAGAAACAGACCAAAGAGATGTTTTGATTATTGGCGCAGGCCTTGCGGGGCTTAGCGCAGCAACAGAGCTGAGCAAAACCGGAATCGATGTACTGCTAGTGGACAAGGGCAGAGGCTTGGGTGGTCGTTTGGCAGGGCGCCGCATAGGTGATGCCAGCTTCGATCATGGCGCTCAATTTATGACAGCTCGCGATCCACGGTTTGCGGAGCAAGTTAGGCAATGGATGCAGGCCGGTGTTGCGAAAGAGTGGTACAGCAGCACTCCGGGCCAACCTAATAGCCATGCGCGTTATCGAGGCGTTCCAACCATGACGGCGATTGCTAAGAACCTCGCGGTGGGGCTAAAGGTAGAGCTTGGGACAACAGTGGTTGCTATCAGTCACGACAGCACTGGTTGGCTGACTGAGTTAGCTAATGGCAACAGGATAAAATCACGGTCTCTCTTAATAACTTCCCCAGTACCTCAAACCATCGCGTTACTCGCTTCAGGGAATATCAAGCTAACTGCCGCGAATCAAGCCCGACTCGTGCGGATTGAATATGAGTGTTGCATTGCTGTCATGGCAATCCTGGATCAACCTAGTGCGATTGAATCGCCCGGCGCTCTAGCGATAAATACAGGTCCAATTGCATGGATTAGCGATAACCAGCAAAAAGAAGTTTCTGTACTTCCTGCCGTAACGATCCATGGTAGTGGCGAATTTAGTGCTAAATACTTCGAGGAAGATCGTGATCAGGTCGCCAAACAATTGATAGATGCCGCAAAACCCTATTTGGGCGCAGCTGTAGTGGAATATCAAGTACATGGTTGGCGTTACAGTAAGCCCGTCGTGGTTGATCAAGCCCGCTGCATGGTTGCGAGCGAATCAACCAGCTTACCTCCGCTAGTATTGGCGGGAGATGCGTTTTCCGAGCCCCGAGTGGAAGGTGCCGTTATTTCTGGCTGGGCGGCGGCAGAAGCGCTTTCTACTGCTCTGAGGTAAACCGACTCGTTTTGCACAAAATTATATGCTTCGAGAAAGTCTGTTTCAGCGAGTTCCGCGTAATAAATAGGTTACCCAATCAGTGTGGAAGTAACTGAGGCTATTAGCAATGTAAAGCCGGCGTCGATCCAAGCGGTGGTTTGCGGTGTATATAGTGCTGCTGCAAATACTCCCGCTTTAGACTCGTTGAGATTAGAAAATGATCATAGATACCTACCAGCAACTGCCTGCCGATGAGCAATCGCGAGTTATTGAAATGGCCTGGGAAGACAGAACGACTTTCGAGGCAATTGAGCGACAGTTTGGTTTTAGAGAAAAAGACGTTATCCAAATAATGCAGCGCCAATTAAAGTTAAAGGCATTTAAGAATTGGCGGAAGCGCGTCTCCGGACGAGGGACAAAACACCAAGCCTTGCGGGATCCTGGTGTGTCGCGCGACCATTGCAAAACGCAATACAAAGTTCGAACGGGGAGGGGGAAGTAATACTCTACCGGGCAAAGTTGTTTGGAAAGGTCAGTCGAGCCACAGCACGTAGCGCTTTGAACCGAGGCTAGATGGGTGAGCTTTGCGGAAACGTTTTTGGGTGTAATTCATAGCAAGCGCCAAAAAGCGCTCAGATGAAGTGCGACAACCAGCATCGTCACGCCGGTTCGCATGCTGCGATAGTAGGCTGGCTGTTGGCGAAAAACATTCAGCAAGCGCTCGCCCATTAGCAAGCAGGCAAATAGTAAAGCGAGAGCCAATAGAGACAACGTGCCCAAGAATGCCACGGCAACCACAGCCGTAATAACAACGGCATTGCTAAGGAGCAGTATCAGTTTCAATTCGCGCGCTGAGGTACCTCGTCGCATCAAGGCTGTGGACCACCAGTTGCCAGCCAGAAAAGCAATGATGGCCAGCGAATAAGACTTCAACAGGGCAAGGCTCCAACTCGATTCAATCATCAGTAAGCAGCCTAGCATCGGCAAGATGCCGGCGTAGCCGAGTATCACAATCAATCGCTGGTCAAATTGGGTTTTTCGCGTAGCGGAATCGATTACTGCGGCTGACATGTTGGGCACCAGTATATACGTCGAGACGTCAGCGCTGCTTTTTTTACCGTGGTATGACATTTTCGGCAGGGTTGACCGTCCCTGGCGAAGACGGCGAAGCGATCTCGTTCGTAGTTACGGCCAGCTGGTCTGATCTTTTTGGTTATCATGCTGGCTGATAGAGTGATGCCGCCGGTGCGATAACTGCGTTGGCCAATTTCGATCGTGTTTTTGGCGAGTTTTTCTCTCTTTGCTTGGGTGAGGTTGCGAGGCTTAGATAATGGATTCACACCCGCGAAAAAAAGTATTTCTGAGCGCAGGTAGTTGCCATTACCTGCGATAAATCCTTGGTCAAGATACAGCGATGCTAGCTGCCTGTTATTAAAGTCTGAGTGCTGTAATCGCTGTAATACAGTATCTTGAGATGTGTCGGCTGCCAGTAAGTCGGGCCCTAGTCGCTGCAAAAACGGATGTTGATCGACTTCTTCTGTATCCCATAAGGAAATGTCTGTCGCGCTGTAGAGTAGTGCACTATGGCTCCCAGTATGCAGTGCGATGCGAAGCACACGATTGGTAGCGGGTATCCTACCTCTGGGTACTATTCTCCACACCCCATACAATTGGTTGTGTGAGTATAGTGTTTTGCCAGAGGAAAAACGCGTTAGCAGTGCTTTACCGCGACATTCGACGGCCTCAACCGTTTGGCCAACAATATGGCGTCGACTTCCCTTGAGAGCAGCGTGATTGAGTTCTGCAGACTCTATATGCTGTCCTTCGAGCACCTGAGCAATAGCGTCAGCAGCTCGTTTAATTTCTGGTCCTTCTGGCATAGGTGATCTTACGACTTAGGCTGATGTATGGATCAGTAATTATGATCCTATAGTTTTTTATTCATGATCATCTGCTGATGGCTTAGGTAAGCGATCTATGACGTTTTGATTGAACTCGTGGTCGTAAGAAACCTTCACTTCAGTCTGCCGAGCTTCTTGCCGATGGATGATGGCGCAACTGTGGAAATAGCCTCCAACTTAAGGCGAGGACGACAGGGAACAATATTGGCATGGTGATTCATGCTTGGACAGCTAACTCAAAACGATCAACCAGATTCTGCTAGTACTTCTAATATTTGCGGGCGAGGCTTACCGCACAATCAGAGCCTGTGGCGACGAGCCATTGCCAGCTTCGCCCGAATATACTTGTCTCGTTGGGGCTAAGGTCTCTGGCTTCATCGCGATGTTCTATCTCATCCAGCAGGCACGAGTTCAATAGCGCTCGCACCTCGTGCTCGCCGCTATTTTCAAGAATATGAAGTTGTGATTGGTAGTGAGATTCGACAAAAGTCTCTACTGCATCAATGGTAATGAATACCGCTGCGGGTCCAAAAAATGCGGGGATCGCTCCCGTCAGGAACCCGGCCACTTTCCATATTGGCAACAGGCAACTTTGGTCGGCGACCGGCAGTTTTTCCGACAATAACGCAAGGTGGCTTAATTCCGTTTGCAGATGTCGCTGCGAAAAGCTCCGCAGGCACGGATCGCGTGTGACCGTAAGGATGCCCTGGTAGATGGCGACTGCACCGGTCTCGCCAGCATGATCGCTGCGCAGTTCAGCCACCAGCCAGAGTGGGTCAACAGCCGTCAACGTAGTTTCTGAATTGGTGCCGGACATCACAACACCAAAGGCCGTTGTTCTGCAGGTGCACGTTTCACAGCCACAAGCATGTAGTTCGCACCGAGAAAAGAAGTCAGGTGCATGTCGCGCTTGAA